>NZ_JBALOW010000021.1:10665-23465 GCF_036965085.1 Bacillus sp. JJ1532 | reverse complement strand
ATCGGGCCTTTACGGGCTGTTGATCCCCTGCTTTGAAATTTTTGTTTTACTCAACTTCTTGAAGTGGGGGGTCTTACAGCCCGTTAATCTGCGATAAAAATCTTTTCTTTGATTAGAATGTAACCGTATTGATAGGGAATAATGTTAAAGCGCATGAAACTTGGGGAGGGCTAGACTATTTGGTCTAGTCTTTTTCCTTTTCGTTCCCATATAATTGAAGGCAGCTACTTCTTAATGTATAAAATAGAATAATAGAAAAACTCTAACTTTTATATAGGGAATATTCTTTTTGACTTCAACTTGAAGTAGAATAGAATTAGCAGTGAAATTGACAATAAATACATAAAAATGATGGGGGAGGAGTTTAAAGATGGGGTTACGTGATAATACGGTCATCGGCTTTATTGGAACAGGTGTCATGGGGAAAAGTATGGCAGGGCATTTACTTCATGCAGGATATCCATTAATTGTTTATTCACGGACAAAAACGAAAGCTGAAGATTTAATTGCTAAAGGTGCAGAATGGACAAATTCACCTAAAGATGTTGCAGAAAAGGCAAATGTCATTATTACAATGGTTGGCTATCCTTCAGATGTGGAAGAGGTATATTTAGGGGAAAAGGGAATTATTACAAATGGACAAGAAAAATCTTTTGTCATCGATATGACAACGTCCACGCCAACTCTTGCTAAACGAATATATGAAGAGGCAAGAAAAAAAGGTATTTTCGCTCTTGATGCACCCGTATCCGGAGGAGATATCGGTGCAAAGGAAGCAAAGCTTTCCATAATGGTTGGCGGAGATAAGGAATCATTTATGGAAATGGAACCAATCTTTCGCTTAATGGGAACAAATATTGTCTATCAAGGAAAAGCTGGTTCTGGGCAGCATACAAAAATGTGTAACCAAATAGCTATTGCCTCAAACATGATTGGAGTATGTGAAGCGATCGTTTATGCAGAAAAGGCTGGTCTTGAACCAGAGACTGTATTGAAAAGCATATCGACAGGTGCTGCAGGCAGCTGGTCCCTTTCAAACTTAGCACCAAGAATGATAAACGGAAATTTTGATCCTGGATTTTATATTAAGCATTTCATTAAGGATATGAACATTGCTTTACAAGAAGCTGAGGCAATGGGGATGGATACACCTGGCTTAGCATTGGCAAAGGAAATGTATGCAAAGCTTGCTGAAGCCGGGGAGGAAAACAGCGGTACTCAAGCACTTTATAAGTATTGGGATCGTTAATGAATAATGAAATCCTCTTTATATAATAATAAACTTGATTGTTATTAAAAGGGGGTTCTTCTATGGCAAAAAAAACGAAAAAAAATGATCCTCAGCAAAAAAATAAAAAAGGCTTCGATTCAGCCGTGTTAGACACGGAATTTGCACATGAAATGGGAAGTACCGACACAAATAAAATTCATAAGGATAAAGCAAAAAAGGAAAAAGAAGCGAAAAATAATGGGAAATATAAGGGATAATAACAAAGGTGAGCTTAAAATGGCTCACCTTTTCCTCTTTATTAATATCCGTAATCCCAGTCAACTTCATTTTCATGCCAAAAAACTGGAGAAACTGGACCAAAGTCAAATTCAATATTTTCTAGAGTGCATTTGCAATGGTCACACCCACTTTGTGCCTCCATTTCTTCAAAAGTAGAATGGTCTACTTTTTCAATAACAGTAACTTTTTGATTTTCTTGAAATAGGATGGCTGTGCCTTTCATCATGATATAGCACCTCTTTAAATTTTATTAGTTGTTATCTTTTATAACTCAATTTTATAATTCATAAGGATCGGTGTCTATGGATATGTGAAGTTGTTCACAAAAAAGTCGAATTATTCAAGGATAAAATTATTCTGCCAAAAAAGCCAATAAAATGGTATTTTAGTAATGTTAATTATTAGAAATTATTGAGTATAATATAAAATGCTATTAGTATAATAGAAGGTCATTATTTTACTATAAAGTGTTTTGGAGGTAATACTGTGGAAACGATTTTGGATAAACAACCGTATGAAGAAAGGAAGGAATACGGAGGATTTTGGATTCGATTTGCAGCTTATATTATTGATTCCATCATTATTGGTGTGCCATTATTTATCGTTACGATGATTATTTTTATGATCTTTTTTGGGGGCACTGGTGCACTTGATTTACTTTTTGGCGATCCGTATGCAACCGATATAACTGATGAGGAAGCACTCTTACTCTTTGGTTCTTATTTGGGAGCACTTGGGCTATCATTATTAATTAATATTATAGGGGCCGTTGCTTATTTCGCTGGTTTGCACGCTTCAAAATGGCAAGCAACTGTAGGAAAAAAATTGCTAGGATTAAAGGTTACGGATTTAAAAGGAAACAAAATTTCCTTCTGGCGAGCTTTAGGCAGATATTTAGCAATGTCTTTTTTATCAGGAATCCTATTAATTGGTTACATTATTGCTGCCTTTACGGAGAAAAAGCAATCCCTTCACGATTTAATTGCGGGTACGACTGTCATAAAAAAATAGTAAAAAAGCTGCGTTGGAAAAAAAACAATGCAGCTTTTTTTAAAGAGGAAATCCTGTAAATGTTGACGAATTAATAAAAATATTAAGGGGGTTTTAGGATGAAAATGAATGATATTCAAAATCATTACGAAGCGTTTTCCGAGTGGTTACGTACTTTAAAAGAATTAAAGGATGATTTGTGGCTGGTGCCTATATCAGAAGGCAAATGGCCGGTACGGGCGGTAATAGCACATTTACTATATTGGGACCGTTATTCAATAAATGAACGTTTTCCTTTTTTTAAAGAGGGAGCAAAGCTTGATAAATTCCCTGATTTTCAAAAAGTTAATGACCAGGCGGCAGAATACTCGAAGAATGTTTCAAAAGAGAAATTGTTAGATGAGCTATTATCCATTAGACAACAATTTGTTTCTATGATTAATCAAATGAATGAAGATGAGTTAGAAGTTGCCTTTCATATAGGTGATCATAAATTAACTATTAAAGACTATTTTAAAGATTTTATTGAACATGATCTGCATCATAAGGAACAGGTGAATCGGGTTATTGGACAAATATCTTCAAACTAATGTTCGGAATGTAGAAAAAGCAGGCGGATAGCCTGCTTTTTCTATTTCAATAGTGACCAAAGCTATGAGAAAATTATTCACGAAATCTTTTAAATTATTTCAAGAAAAATTTCCTATTCGTGATATAGTAATAGGTATAATTGTTCATTTCATTTACAGGAAGGGCGAAGTTTGCGTGGAACATAAAAAAGGAATATTGTTGGAAAGCGGAACAAATGAATTGGAAATTGTTGAGTTTGGTATAGGGAAAAATAAATTTGGAATAAATGTGATAAAGGTAAAAGAAATCATTAACCCTGTTCCTGTTATACAAGTACCTCATGCTCATAAAAATGTTGAGGGCATTATTGAATTGCGAGGAGAAGTGCTTCCTGTTGTCAATGTAGCTACCGCATTAGGTTTCCCCCCATCTGAGAATCCTCAGCAGGATAAATTTATTGTCGCAGAATTTAATAAGCAAAAAATCGTTTTCCATGTACATAGTGTGACACAAATTCATCGGATTTCTTGGGATCAAATAGAAAAGCCGTCTGAAATGTATCAAGGTCCTGACAGCCAGATTATTGGAGTCATCAAGCTTAATGGAGAAATGATCTTATTATTAGATTTTGAAAAAATTGTTGTGGAAATTAATCCTGAAACGGGGATCAACGTTCAGCAAGTTCAAAAGCTTGGGAAACGGGAACGATCTAATAAACGACTAGTGGTGGCAGAGGATTCTCCATTATTACGTAAGCTTCTACATGATACGTTAAAGGAAGCTGGGTTCCAATATATAGAGTTTTTTGAAAATGGCCGTGATGCACTAAATTATTTAGAAAACATCATTCAAAGCGGAAAGAATATTGTTGATGAAGTTCAGCTTGTAATTACAGATATTGAAATGCCTCAGATGGATGGGCATCATTTAACGAAACGTATTAAAAGTAATCATGAATTAACAAAAATACCTGTCGTTATTTTTTCTTCCTTAATTACAGATGATCTTCGCCATAAAGGGCAAATGGTTGGAGCAGATGCACAAGTAAGTAAGCCTGAGATAGCTGAGCTTGTCCTGCTTATTGATAAGATAGCACTTTAGGATGACAAAAAGAAATAGGAAAAAGCTAGGATCCCTTAATAAATGGGACCTAGCTTTTTATTTTAAAAATAACTTTCTCCCAGCTTTTTAAATACTGGTTTATTATATGACCGTTTTTTATGTGATGGGGTGTCATTAACTTCCTTAAGTCCTGTATAAGATATTAGAAGTTTTTTGGCTTGGTTTAAGGAGAGAGTGGATCTTGGATTTCGTATATGATCATTTAATTTTCCTAAATGTGGCAGTTCAGCAAAGTCGGCTTTCGATGGCGGCAAATGAAATGAATAATCACCACATTCAACAAGTACATCTGATTGCTGCTGACTATATTTAGGATTACCTGAGAAATGAAGCCCCACCTTATTAGCTTTCCCTTCTCTAATAAGCTTGTGTAATGCATTCTGTTTCAGCTTATATAGGAATTTTGGGTTCGTTGCTGTTTTTGCATGGCGATTAACGGTGAAGATTGCTTGTGAGAGGTTTTCAACCGTTGGATGTAAATGATGAGGATTGTCGTTCTTTTCCGAGTTCAATAGTATGACTCCTTTCAAATATTTAGGGGTATATTGCTATTATACCCCTTTTTTCAAAAAAATGAAAATAAAATAGATAATATATTCCAGATTAACGGAAATTCCTCTTAGTAGTAGAGTCTATTACAAAATTTATTAAGTTGTTTTCTGTAAAACTTCCGTTTCATGAGTAACTATTGGTGTCTTCAATTTTTGTACAATGAATAATAATACGAAGCTGCCTAATAAGCATGTTGCAAGGCCAGCACCAATTAAGACAGCAGGTACACCAACTGCTTTTGCTATAAGAGCTCCTGCCGCAGGAGCAATTAACATTGAAAAGGTCTGTAAAGACATGGCCGCAGATGATACTCTGCCCATCAAATGTTTTGGTGTTTCAGACTGCAAGACAAAGCCATATGGAACAGCCTCTCCTGAGCCTAGTAATCCTAGAAAAAATGCGCCAATTATCCAGAGATAGGGTGGAAGCTGTATGAGACCCATACCTCCTAGGCCAACTAGGATTATCAGGCTCCCGCTTAATAGAGAAGCTCCTGACATGAAATGAATGGGTTTAATTCTCCACATCGTCCATTGCCCTAAAATAAGAGAACCAATAACACTGCCTAACCCTACTCCGCTTATGAGCAAACCAAAATTCCCTTGAGAAAACCCGAGAAGTTGAGCAATAAAGACAAAGAGACCATCGTATAAGAAAATAATAAAAAAAGCGACTGAAGATAAGAGGATTGAAATTTTTAATAGGGGAGTTCTCGCAATATGTTTAATTCCTTCTGTTAATTCTCTCCAATAACTACTTTGTTTTTCAATTGTATTTTTTTCAGAACTATGTTTAACAAATGAGTCTTCATCCAGTTTTGGCATACTTATTAAAAAAATGATCGCAATGATAAAACCACAAGCTTCAAATAAGAATGGGCTCTTTACTCCGAATAGGGCAATGATGCCTCCCCCGAGTGCAGGGCCAATAATTTTCATCGTATTGACAGAAAGCTGGCTAAGTGTAACAGCTTCAGGCAGCTGATCTTCGGGTACTGTCATTCTTATCGTACTTTGTCTGGCTGGGTCGTATAGTGCAGCAACGGTTCCTTTCAAGAAAACAAAAACAAGCAGGTAGTAAAGATTTGGTGAAAAAAACAACCCTAATACGAAGACAATTCTTAAAATTAAGCATACTATCATCATCTTTTTCTTCGGTAAGCGATCAACAAATACACTTGCAAATGGGCCAATAATAACCCATGGAAGACCTAACGTAATAATGACAGAAGCAATTGCCGATTCATCAAGTCCCCAATGATAGGCTACTATTACTTGTAATGCAACGAAATCAAGCCAATTTCCTAAATCTGAAAATACCTGTGCTCCAAACAGGGAGCGAAAGGGAGGGATTTTAAGAGTCTTAAACATGCCTGTTTTCATTTTTAGCTCTCCTTTTTTCTAAAATGGCTTCTCTTCGCCTTGCTAAAAGCTTATCCATGTTGTTATTCGGGTCCTGGCCTTTTGGAAGATTATCTTCTTCCAATGCGAGAACGGTTTCCTCAATCCATAATAATTCTGCTTCTAGGCGAATTTTTGCGTACCTGATGGAAAGCATTCCTAATTTGCTAATAAAGGAATAGCCATTTGTCGGCCATTCTTTGACAAAGTTCAAAATATCCTCTGTTTCCTCCTTCCTTTTCAGCAAATGCTTAATGAGTATAGAGGTATCCATATCTTCATGCCAAGTTGACATTTTCATAAAAAGTTCATCTTTAATAACAGGGTAAGCTGGCGGCATGCGGAGCCAATTTTCAAATTCTTCCCACCCCTTTGGTGTTAGTTCGTACAGTTTCTTTTTTCGGCCTTCTTCCTCCTTTTCAATGGGAAAAATATAGCCTTCTTGTTCGAGTTTTTTTAACTTTGGGTAGATACTTCCATAACTCATCCCCCAATATAATCCTGCCGCCTTATGCTCAAATTCAGATTTAATATCGTAGCCGGAACTAGGCCAAAAGCTTAATACTGCAAGTATTGTATGCTCGACTGACAATGAAAAAAGCTCCCTTCCATATATCTTATTGATATATCAAGATGATATATCATAATGATACATTAAGACAGCCAAATAATGCAAATATTATTTATTTTTCAGCATTTAAGCAGTTAACTGCAAAATGTATGACAAACAAGCCTGTCTTTTTTGTCATTTTGTATTATAATGAAAAAATAATATGGAGAAATTGTAAACATTAGGGACATTTTGTTAAAATTTGATTGTTTTTAGAAATCATTAAAGGCATCTCTTGATATACATGTCCAAGTTCTTTTATGGACGGAATAAGTATAAGGATGATTAGATGGAAAAGATAGAGGAATTAACAACACAATTAAATAGCATGAATATTACAAGTAAAGTTGAAGGCATTATCTTAGATATTATTTTTCGACACATTAAAGATATGGTTTTTATCATGAAGGTAGAGCCTGGCCCTGTTTTCACCTATCTTTTCGCTAATAAGCCAGGGCTAGAACATGCTAATTTGCCACTTGACTATACTGGGAAATCATTGGATGAAGTTCTCCCTTTTAAAACTGCTTACGTATTACAGCAAGAATATTTAAGAATACTTAGGCAGAAAAAATCTATTGGATTTTCAGATGAGGTTGTCCTTCCAGATGGAAGCAAGATGAATGGAGAGTCATTTTTGACTCCTGTGTTTGATGAAAATAACGAGGTAAGCTATGTCGTATCCGTCACGAGAGACATAACATCAGCATTAATAGAGAAGAAGCGATTAATTGAAAGTGAACAGAAATACCGATCCATCGTTGACCATAATTTAGATGGAATTCTAACAGTTAATCTGAATGGCATCATACAGGAGGTCAATCCTGCAGGGAGAAAATTAACAGGTTTGTCGGAAAAGCAGCTAACCAATCGGTCTATATTTGATTTAATTCCAGAACAGGATATAGAAGATATAAAAATGCTTTTCCACAAAACGAGGAATGGTTATCCGATTGAAACACTCGATTGCCGATTTGTTCATCGAAAAGGACATTATTTAACGGTTCACATTAAGACTGCACCTGTTGTTGTGAACAAAGAAATTGTAGGTATATATATTATTACACGAGATATTTCTGAGCAGGCAAAAAATGCGGAAACTATTAAATATATGGCCTTTCATGACCAACTGACAGGTTTATATAATAGGAGAGCATTATTAGGAGATTTGGAGGAGCAAATTACTTCTGCAAAAAAGACAGGAAATGAATTTGCTCTTCTTTCAATTGATTTGGATCGGTTTAAATACTTAAATGATTCACTTGGACATATTTTAGGAGATGAAATATTAAAGAAAGTTGCAAACAGACTTTCTGAATTAAAAGGTTGCACCGTTTATAGGCAGGGCGGGGACGAGTTTATTATTCTTCTTCCACATACAGATAGAAATAAATCTAGCAAATTTGCACAGAATATTTTATCTAAGTTTTCTAAATCCTTTTATTTAAGCTCTCAAGAATACTATATTTCACCAAGTATTGGGATTAGTATGTACCCGAATGATGGGAAGAACGCTGAGACTCTTATCAAAAATGCGGATGAAGCTTTATTTAGGGTAAAAGAAAAGGGGAAAGCTCATTTCCAATTCTATCGGACAGACATGAATTCAATCCTTAGAAATGTGGTTGAAATGGAAACACTCCTGCGAAAGGCGATCGAACGGGAAGAGTTGTTTTTGCATTATCAGCCTCAGATTGATTTAAAGACAACGAAAGTATCTAGTTTTGAGGCACTATTACGCTGGAATAATCACGCACTTGGATTGATTTCTCCAGGAGAATTTATTCCGCTTGCAGAGGATACAGGTTTAATCATACCGATTGGAAACTGGGTCATTGACACTGCCTGTAAGCAAATTCGTGATTGGTCAGATAAATATCATCAGGATTTTAGAATTGCTATTAATATCTCTCCAAAACAATTCCAGCAGCACAATTTGCTTAAAATCATTCAAAAATCGATTGAAAAATATCGAATCAATCCTAGGGCTTTGGAAATTGAAATAACAGAAGGTGCCATGCAGGATACGAGGGATACAGCACCTATTCTATCAAGATTAAAGGAACTTGGAGTTTCAATATCTGTTGATGATTTTGGAACGGGCTATTCATCATTAAATTATTTAAAGCAATTTCCAATCGATGTATTAAAGATTGATCAGTCCTTTGTCAAGGATGTACTATTAAACGATAAAGATGCAGCTATTACAACGACTATCATCCATTTAGGGAGAAGCCTGGGGATGGAGGTAATCGCTGAAGGAGTAGAAAGCGCGGATCAGGCGGCATTTTTATTAAATGCCAACTGCCACAAAGCACAAGGATTTTTGTACTCTAGACCTCTTCCTGCAGATGAGATTGAAAATTACTTTCTTAAAGAATATTGCAATAAATAGAAAAAGGAAAAGCATATGCTTTTCCTTTTTCTATTCACTTACAAGCGTAAATACAGTCAATTCAGGCTTTGATAGAAAACGGAACGGAAGACGGGTAGTTCCTATTCCGCGATTGACATAAAGGGTTAATGGTGTGCCGCCAATTTCATAAAAGCCTTCATGATATTTTTCTGCAAAAGGAGGCTTTACAAGGGCACCAATGAAAGGAATCTGGATTTGTCCCCCATGGCTATGACCGCTAAGCTGCAGCTGGATATTTAACTGTGAAGCCTCATCTGCTAAATCGGGAGCATGTGATAAGAGGATTTTGTAAGAATCTTCAGGAACTCCTGCTAAAGCTTTACTGATGTCAGGCTTTCCTAGCATGGCATCATCAATACCAATTATATACAAGCTGCTGCCATCAAGTAATTTTACTTGTTTATGACTGTTTTGCAGCAAATTAAAATCAGCTTGCTCAATGATGGATTTATAAATATCTGATCCGTACCCTCCATGATCATGATTTCCGTATATAGCAAATTTACCAAATGGGGCATTTAGCTTTTTAAGAAGAGGAATGATCTTATCGCCTTCTAAGTATTTATTAGGGGCGTCCAACAAATCTCCTGTAAAAAAGATAAGATCTGGTTTAAGCTCATTTATTTGCTCTACAAGAGTCATGAATTGCTGCCTATCATATTGAAAGCCCAAATGAGTATCACTGAACTGAACAATTTTGAAATGATTGAAGCTTTTTGGAATTGATTTATGACGAATCGGAAAATTATTTATCTCTAAGAGTCTAGGCTCAATATGACCTGCATAATAATATCCTCCAGCACCTAGACCGGAAATTGTAAGTAAAGAGCCGAATACTTTTTTCAAAAAAGACCTTCTCGTAACTTTTTTTGGCATGAATATTACCAACCAATCTAATTCATTTTCACCTAAAACATAGATACCTTCTTATACTATCAAACTCTTATCTTAAAAAAAAGGGAGAAAAATGGATTTAACCTAATTTATGAGTTTTGCAATTATGATAAAAGTCTTATAATTTATTAGAAAATTCAATCTACTAGTGGTAAAATAGAGAATGAATGATCATTCATTATTAAGGAGGGGAAAGGATGAAGGAAAAGGTAGTAATTGTTACAGGTGGTTCAAGTGGTATGGGTAAATATATGGCAAAACGTTTTGCAGAAGCGAATGCTTTTGTTGTTATAACAGGAAGAACAAAGGAGCGTCTTGATGAAGCAAAATTAGAAATAGAAACATTTCCAGGGCAAGTGTTGACGGTTCAAATGGATGTTCGTGAAATAGAACATGTGAAAAATATGGTTGACGAAGCACTTAAAACCTTTGGAAGAATCGATTATCTCATCAATAATGCTGCTGGGAATTTTATATGTCCAGCTGAAAAACTTAGCGCAAATGGCTGGAATTCAGTAATCAATATTGTCCTAAATGGAACATTTTATTGCTCTAGTGAAATAGGAAAGTACTGGATCGAAAAGGGGATTAAAGGCAGTATCATCAATATGGTGGCCACTTATGCCTGGGATGCAGGTGCAGGCGTCATTCACTCAGCTGCGGCGAAAGCAGGCGTATTATCGATGACAAGAACATTGGCAGTAGAATGGGGAAGAAAATATGGGATAAGAGTAAATGCAATCGCCCCCGGCCCGATTGAACGTACAGGAGGAGCTGAGAGGCTATGGGTATCGGAGTCGGCTGCAGAAAGAACTATTAATAGTGTACCGTTAGGAAGACTAGGAAAGCCTGAGGAAATAGCGGAATTAGCTTATTTTCTATTTTCCGAGCATGCAGCCTATATTAATGGCGAATGTATTACAATGGACGGCGGACAATGGTTAAATCAATTTCCGTTCTAGATAATAAACCAGCAGGGGAGTAATTTTATTCCATGCTGGTTATTTTTTTCGAAAAGTTATTCTAATATTTGAAAAATTATCCTTTATAAAAAACTAACAGAAAATCTTAAGGAATAGTAGTATACTAAATCTAAGGGGAGTGGACAACTTCTCTTTCATCAATAATTGGTTGATTAGGAGATGTTATTTGTGAGTACATATCGTGTAGAAAAGGATTTCTTGGGAGAAAAGCATGTTCCGATTGAGGCTTATTATGGCATACAAACATTAAGAGCTGTTGAGAATTTTCCCATTACAGGATATAAATTAGACAAAGATTTAATTATTGCGATGTCAATTGTAAAAAAAGCTGCTGCGCTTGCAAACTCAAGTATCGGGCGTTTATATAAAGGAAAAGCGGAGGCTATCTGCAAAGCAGCAGATGAAATTATTTCAGGGAAATGGCATGATCACTTTATTGTGGATCCGATCCAAGGCGGAGCGGGAACATCCATTAATATGAATACGAATGAAGTCATCGCAAATAGAGGATTAGAGTTCTTGGAGAAGGAAAAGGGTGAATATTTTCATTTGAATCCAAATATTGATGTTAATATGGCCCAATCTACAAACGATGCTTTTCCAACAGCAATTCATCTTGCTGTTTATAGAGCACTAGAAACATTATTAAATACTATGAATGAAATGAAGGAAGCTTTTAATCAAAAAGCTATCGAATTTGATTCGGTTATTAAGATGGGAAGAACTCATTTACAGGATGCAGTTCCAATTCGCCTAGGGCAGGAATTCAGGGCTTATACAAATGTGATTGAACGTGATATTAAGAGAATTGAAAGATCAATGGAAGCTTTATTAGAGGTAAATATGGGAGCAACTGCTGTAGGAACAGGGCTCAATGCCGATCCTCTTTATATTGAAAAGGTTGTCCAGTATTTAGCTGAGATATCTGGCATCCCTGTGAAACCAGCCGGTAATCTTGTTGACGCTACACAAAACACGGATACATATACAGAAGTCTCATCTGCCCTTAAAATTTGTATGGTGAATATGTCAAAAATCGCCAATGACCTCCGCTTAATGGCTTCTGGGCCTAGAGCAGGCTTGTATGAAATTAACTTGCCTTCACGTCAGCCTGGTTCATCTATTATGCCAGGAAAAGTTAATCCAGTTATGCCGGAAGTTATTAACCAAATTGCTTTCCAAGTAATTGGCAATGATCATACGATATCTCTTGCGTCTGAGGCGGGGCAATTTGAGCTGAATGTTATGGAGCCGGTATTATTATTTAATTTACTGCAATCCATTTCAATCATGAATAATGGCTTCCGCGTATTTACTGACTTCTGTGTGTCTGGAATAACGGCCAATGCTGACCGCCTTAAAGAGTATGTGGAAAAAAGCGTAGGTTTATTAACTGCTGTCAATCCGCATATCGGGTATAATGTCGCTTCTGAAATTGCTAGAGAGTCAATCGTAAATGGGAAATCCATTCGTGAATTATGCTTGCAATATGATGTGCTAAGTGAAGAAGAATTAGATCTGATTTTAGACCCATACGAAATGACAAAGCCTGGAATATCGGGTGCATCTTTACTTGATAAGTAAGGTTATCGCCCATATAATGAAATTAATTTATAGACAAAAATACCGGTAAGATTATCGGTATTTTTGTCCATTTATCGCAGATTAACGGGCTGTAAGATCCCCACTGCAAGATGGTGAGTAAAACACAAATTTCTAAGAGGGGATCAACATCCCGTAAAGGCCCGATTAT
>NZ_JBALOW010000021.1:0-10625 GCF_036965085.1 Bacillus sp. JJ1532 | reverse complement strand
TGTGACCCACATCCTGTGGGCCGCAACTAACAATCAGTGGGGGAAGATCCCCCCCACTGATTGAAGTTTCACTTTATGGAAAAGTATTTTATTAATTAATACTGGAGGGTATGAAAATGGATGCCCTGGAAATATTAACGGATTTGGATCATGTCTTTCCATACTTTCAGCCGATATTTAGTGCGGATGAACTAAGAGTTACAGGCTATGAGATATTAGGAAGATATAAGGGGGAAAATGGAATAGTAAGTTTAGGACCCATTTTTCTAGATGAAAACATACCTGAAGAATACAGGCTGGAAATCGATCATGCCGTTTTAAGAAAGGCGTTAGATAAAGCACTTTTTTTAGAGGATGATACTCTCCTTTTTATCAATAAAGATGCAGATTTATTAATGTTTGATAATGCCGAATCGTTCCTATCCATTTTGTTTGAATACCAAGAAAAGGGGATAAATCTAAATCGGATCGTGTTAGAATCGACTGAGCGTATCTACAAGGGTGAAGTAGAGCATTTAGATCATCTATTAAATTATATTCGGACTTATGGTATTAAGATTGCCATTGACAATATGGGGAATGAGAGAAGTCATTTAGATAGAATTGGGCAAATCTCGCCGAATATTTTAAAGGTTGATTTGAATGAATTGCGTTCTACTGCTTCTGCCCATATATTACATGATATTTTACTTTCTATTTCTTTATTAGCGCGAAAAATTGGGGCCACTTTGCTTTTTAAAAACATTGAAATGGTCTATCAGCTTCAATTTGCTTGGAGAAATGGGGGAAGATACTATCAGGGCTATTATTTGCAAAAGCCGTCAGAGGAGTTTGTAGACCGTGATATTCAGAAGGAGAAACTGAAGGAAAAATGGCACGAATTTATTTCTTACGAGAAGAAAAAACTCGAAGAATTGTATAATGTAACAGAGAAGTTCAATGAAAGGCTGACTCAGTTTCTGCAAACAAAAAATCGCAGAATGCTCGGATATGAGGATTTAATAAAGGAACTTTCGTTATCTTTAACTGATGTCGCTTTTCGCTTATATGTTTGTGATGAGAATGGAATTCAGACATCTGCCAATATTTTTAAAGAAGATAATAATTGGTTGCTTCAGCCAGAATACCTCCATAAAAACTGGAGCTGGCGTCCCTATTTTTTCGAAAATATTTTGAAAATGAAAAAGGAAAAACGAGGTATCTTATCTGATTTATACAGAGATATAGAAACAGGGCAAACAATCCGAACTTTTTCGTATCCGCTAAATGCGCTTGAATATATATTTATAGATCTTTCATATGATTTCCTTTATGAACATGAAGGATTACTTTAAAGGCCTCCGAATTGGAGGCCTTTTTTTGTCTAAATTTTGTCTGAAAACGACATAGTTTTTTAAAATTTAGTACGGATTAGATAGGTGTGATTCACTTCACTACAATGAGAACCTTTCGCAATTATTATGTAAGTATAAAGAACAAAAGGAGGTTGGGTTCAGATGGGAGCTACAAAACAAGAAAGTAAATTAAAGGTAGAAGAGGAATCACAAAAAGGAACAGGCTTATCCGTAACCTTAGTCGGGGCAGTTATTCTGATTACTTATTTTGTACTATTCGGTTTATATATGGGTAGAGTTTAGGGGGGGAAAATGATGCATCGTGGAGAAAAAATATGGCTGACATTAAGCTTTGGAATGATAATGATATTCATGCTTATTACTGGTTATCAAGGATTTGCCTTAGGGATGGCACCACCAAGTCATAAGGAAACAATCGACCCGCAAAAGGTAGACCAAACAGCACCATTTGATCAGCCAGGAATTAAAAAAATTGGTGAAAATGAATATGAAGTGGTTATGACTTTGCAAATATTTAGTTTTACTCCAAGTAATATTGAAGTGCCTGCTGGATCAACCGTACATTTCACAATGACTTCTAAAGATGTTGTGCACGGATTCCAAGTAGCAAATACAAATATTAATACGATGGTAATGCCTGGTCATATTTCAAAAATTACGCAAAAGTTTGACAAACCGGGTGATTATTTAGTGCTTTGTAATGAATACTGTGGTGCTGGCCACCAGTTAATGAGTACTACCATTACAGTTAAATAAAGGGGGGAAGTTCAGTGGAAACGGTTTTACAGCAAAAGGGAAAATCAACAGCATTTAAAGATCAAGCAAATAAAGTGCTTGGTGTAAATTTAGAGGATGCAAAAATATCGAAATCATATTTATCTGTTGCATTTATAGCATTACTTCTTGGCGGATTGTTAGGGTTATTGCAAGGATTAAACCGTGCTGGTCTTCTGGAGCTGCCATCATGGGCTAATTATTATCAAGTATTAACCGCACACGGCTTACTACTAGTTGTTGTGATGTCAGCTTTCTTTACAATTGGTTATTTTTATGCAGGACTTTCACATACATTAGGCGGTCTTCTTCCAAAAGTTAGAAAAATGGCTTGGATAGGTTTTTGGATGAAGATATTCGGTTTTGTATTAGTAGTAATTCCAATCTTAATGAATGAAGCATCTGTTATGTATACATTCTATCCGCCAATGGCAGCTCACCCAGTATTTTACTTTGGTTTAGTGTTCATTGTACTAGGTGTTTGGATGCTTTCAGCTGGAGCATTTATTAATATAGCGAATTGGAGAAAGAATCACAAGGGACAACATCTTCCAATTCTTGCTTTCTTTGCTACTGGTGTATTTGTATTACTAGTCGGAGCAACTGCTTTTGTTGCGGTTGAAGTACTATTTATGATTATTCCATGGTCGCTTGGCTGGGTGGATACAATCAATGTTATGGTTGCCCGTACTCTATTTTGGGCTTTTGGACATACGGCAGTAAATATTTGGTATTTGACAGCTGTGTCTGCATGGTACGTCATAGTGCCAAAAGTTATTGGGGGCACACGCTTTAATGACTATTTAACTCGAGTTGTTGTTATTGCATTAGTTATTATGAATATTACTGGTGGATTCCACCATCAAATTATTGACCCGGGTATTTCAGTACCAGTAAAATTCATGCACGTGTTTATGAGTTTAGCAATTGGATTCCCTTCATTAATGACTGCGTACGCAATGTTTGCGGTATTTGAACGTACTGGAAGAAGAAAAGGCGGAAAAGGACTTTTAGGCTGGTTTAAAAAATTACCATGGGGCGATGTTCGTTTCCTATCACCATTTATCGCAATGGCTGCATTTGCACCAGCTGGAGCAGGCGGTATTGTACAAAGTACGAACCAATTAGACCAGGTTGTTCATAATACAATGTGGATTGTCGGTCACTTCCATTTAACATTAGGTATGTCCGTAGTAATGACATTCTTTGGCATTAGTTATTGGTTAATTCCACATTTATCAAAACGAGTATTAACACCGCAAATGAATAAATTAGGTGTTATTCAAACGATTATTTGGACAATTGGTATGATAATTATGTCCGGATCCATGCACACAGTTGGATTGTTTGGTTCACCGCGAAGAACTTCCTTTACAACGTATGGTGACTTTTCAACAACATTAGGCTGGGATCCATATATGATGATGATTGGAATTGGTGCAACACTCCTAATGATCGCAGTAATTATTCAGGTGTATGCAGTATTTAATTTAATGTTCTTTGCACCAAAGGGAGAAACAGAATTCCCTATTGCTGAAGTGGAAGATGGAGAGGCTAGAACTCCATATATGACTGAACGTTGGGGAGTTTGGATTGTTGTAATGTTAATAGTTATTGCTATGGCATATGTTTTACCACTAACAGATATGATTGTTAATGCACCACCAGGTTCACCACCATTTAAAACTTGGTAAAATCGAAATGCGGAAGCGGCTCGTTCAGCCCCGACAAGCATAAGACGCTCTATGAAAGAAGGTGCTCTTTGCCTTCATTCATAGATTGGCTTATGACCTCGAGGTCGACAAAAGCGCGACGTCCTGTCGCATTGTCGACACTAGTACGTCCTGTACGTCGGGGCTAGCCGCTGCAGCTGGACAATGATTGACAATTGAGATAGCTCATATGCAGGGCTATCTCTTTTTAATAAAAATTAAGAAAAAAACCAAAAAAAGCAAAATAATGATTTGGGAAGTGATTTCCGTGATCAAAAACCGGCATAATACAATTGCTATTATTGTTGTATTACTGTTTGGATGTGTGTTGTTTTTTATAGCGACAGATGGATTCCGAGCATTTACGGCAGAAACCGCGAGAGTGAATCAGCTAATGGAGGAAAAGCCCGTATTCCCTGATGTCACTTTGGAGGATAACAAAGGACGGAAATATTCAATTTCTGAGTTTAAAGATAAGTATGTATTCATAACGTTTCTTTATACATCATGTGCAACTGTCTGCCCCCAATTAGAAATGAATATGGCTCAAGTCTATGAATTGCTGCCAAGAAAATATATCGGGGAAGACATCGTTTTTTTGAGTATTAGCTTTGATCCGACTAGAGATGACCCAGCAACATTAGAAACATACAGAAAGGCTTTTAATAGTGATGGAGAAACTTGGAGGATGGCGAGAATACCTAATCAAGCTGAATTAGACTCCTTGCTGGAGAAATTTGGCGTCATTGTCATTCCTGATGGGCTTGGGAATTTCACTCATAATTCTGCATTTTATTTAGTTGATGAAAAAGGCCGTTTAGTTGATGTTATGGATTATACGAAGATTGAAGAAGCTGCTGCTAAGGTAACAAGCATTCTTGAAAATGAAGCGGGGGTGTAATGATGACACAAGTTATATATGCCTTACTGTTATATATTTTCCTGATGCTTCCTCCTGTAGCAAATTTAGTAGAATCCATCATGATTACACATATGCATATGCAGATGCCCCTGCTTGTGATCTCAGGATTTTTTATGGCACGTTTTTTTCAATTGCGGTTTCCTCGTTTTTTCGAAAAGTGGAATAGTAATGGTATACCGGGAATTATTTTATTTATGGTTATAGCTATATATTGGACAATACCACGAACAATGGATGAGGCCTTGACGATACAAAGTGTAGAAATTTTTAAATTTATCAGTTTGCCTTTCTTAGCGGGAGTTCCACTTAGAGATAGTTGGAAAAAGCTCAGTTCGACTGGAAAAAACGTTATTATTATCATTTTTACAATTAAGTATTTTGGGATGGGTTTTTTATACATTTGGTCACCTGACCAATTATGCAATAATTATTTATTAATTGATCAATTAACCCTTGGATGGGGGTTTTTGACAACGGCTATTGCACTGTTAATTTATTTGGTGTACAAACATTTTGTTGACCCTTCAGAATATGAATAAGATGAAGAAGGTGGATTTTATATCAACAAACCAATGTAAAAAATACTCATAATCCAAATGCTTATCAACAGCTTTGGGTTCTGGGTATTTTTTGTCTAATGAAGGGGCTTTTCGTGTTTTTAAGCTTTTTCCTGTCAGAATCTGCAGTTATTTTGCGAACAAAAACATCGTTCTGTCCCTTTGTTTGTTGATAAAATGAGAATTATTAAGAAATGAAGGGGACGATAGAATGATCAGGCTTATCAGTAAAATACTTCCAATAATTGTTGCGATAGCTTTCATTTTTCCAACGATAACGAAAGCTGAGAAGATGTTATCCAATCGTGAAGATGTTTTTGCTTTTGTCCAAGCTGCCTATCAAGCTCAGCTTTCACTTGGTGAAAAACCTAGGACAGTGGAGGAAATTGATAAAATATTGTCTCCATATTTTACTGAAGAAGCAAAAAGGATTTTTTTAGAGGAAAACCTTTTCTCAGAAAATAGTTTGTATATTACATATGGAACTGATTTCCCATTTTATTATATTCCCTACTTTAGCTTTACAGATGAAACGAAGCTAGTCTCGCACGAAAATGAAAAGTATTTTTTTGAGTTTTTCCCTGAGATGGATGAAGGTCCTGTTTCTTATGAAAGCCATTATGAAGGCTTATTATTAACAGTGAGTGATGGTGGTTGGAGAATAGCTGAATTTTTATATAATAATATTCCTGAGGAGCTGTTGCAGCCAGAGAAAGAGCAAACTCACTCAACAAGCAAAGATCATATAAACTACTTTCAGAAAAAAATAGTCCAATCATCTTTGCAAGTTGGCTTATGCTTGAATCCATTAGAGTTTTTAATCAAATATGGCAGGTTTTGCTCGACTTTATAAAACAGTAAGTGAACAATCCAATAAAAAAATGAATGGTTATTCTTTAATATCTAAAATATCCTTTAACCTTTCTAAATCAAAACCAGTGATAACTTCTTCTCCAATTACGATTGTTGGGGTAGAAAATGATTGATATTTATTTATTAAATCATTTCTAGCTTTTTCGTCTTTTTTAATATCTTTTGCTGTATAAGAAAAGCCGTATTCACTTAAGAATCTTTTCGTTATTTCGCAAGGCGGACAATCTGGCTGTGTATAAATGGTAATTTCTTTCATTAAGGCTCCCTCACTTTCATTTCTATATTAGTGTAAATGGTCAGTGAATTTCAATCAATTATTCTCGATGCAATCATGATGATAAGACTGTTTTCCATTCATATCTTATTCCAGAGGTTCTCAAAAGTAAAAAAACGAGAAAAAAAATATTTTTTTCTTGTACAATTGGGTTACATTAATTTATGCTGTTAATATTGGTATGCAAGGGAATGGAATTGAAATTTCTGAATTTAATCATTTAGGATAGAAACATGCCAAAAGAGAAACCTAAATATAATGTTTAAGGTTTTTGTGAAAGGAGAGGGAGCATGTCACAGCTTCAAGGGATATTAACACGTTTAAAAAACTTACAGGAACAATCTACAGGCGGAGAGCCGATGCAACGTTTTTTCGAGGTGAACGGCGAGAGAAAATGTCAGGTAACGTACCAGCCAAAAAGTGAAATGTTTGAGTTAGAAGTCTATAATGATAAGGAAAAACCTAAAAGGTATCAATTTGATAATATTGATATGATTACGATAGAAATTTTTGATCTAATTCAATAAACCATTTAGAAGGGAGCCAATTACGGTTCCCTTTTTTGGCCGATAGGAAAGTATAACTTTCCTATTAGGCATAAGAGCAACTACGCCTCTGTCTTCGCCCTTTGGGGCTCGCCAATCGGCGAGTTTTCTAATACATTTAAATCTTTCCAATAGTTAATTATAGTAATGAGGTGATGAAATGATGCTTCCGACTGTAAAGTGTCCTAAGTGTTTAACGGAATCTGAAATAACTTCCGTTTTAACGGCTCAATCGAACCAAAATGTCATTTATACATGCTCACGTTGTCAATACGAGGTTAAGGACATTCATACTAGTAAAGGATGATTAATCCTAATGATTTTAGGAGGACGTTACTTTTTAGGAGCAACTAAATGAAAACTGTGTTAAACTAAAATAGATAGATAATAATAATTTTTGAGGAGTTTCGGCGATGATCAGTCTTCACAGCGGGGAGTTTTTAGAAAAGAATATCCGAAATTTTATGATACCATCAGAACGGGTAGCACATGTTCAAATTGGCAATAATTTAGAGCATGCTCTTTTAGTGTTAACAAAAAGCGGCTACACGGCCATTCCTGTACTTGATCCGTATTATAAACTTCATGGCTTAATAAGTACCCCGTTAATCATGGACTCAATTCTAGGCCTTGAGAGAATTGAATTTGAACAGCTGGAAAAAAAGCGCGTAGAAGAAGTAATGAATCGGAAAATTCCAAGACTAAACATTAATTCATCCATCCAGGATTCAGTTGCTTTATTAATTGACAATCCATTCCTTTGCATTGAGAATGAAGATGGTTTTTTTGAAGGAATATTTACACGAAGAACCGTAATGATAGAGTTAAATAAACAAATTCGCAAAATGAATAAAAACTAATGCTCCCTTTCAAGGGAGCTTGATTTTTTTATTAGATAAGCACGTATACTAATTTAATTACGAGGAGCGAAACGATTTTAGGAGGAAAATGGCTTGGAACAGGTAATGGAAAAATCATTTATACATAAAGATAAAAAACAAACAAGACGTCCTTTAGTGCTAGCTTCGGTGATGCTAGCTATGTTTATGGGGGCGATAGAGGCTACAATTGTTTCTACTGCAATGCCAGTGATCGTAGGGGATTTAGGCGGATTTTCTTTATATAGCTGGGTGTTTTCTGCTTATTTGCTGATGAATGCAGTGACTGTACTTATTTATGGGAAGCTATCTGATTTATTTGGAAGAAAACCGATTTTAATTATTGGGATTGTCATTTTTTTAATTGGCTCGATATTATGTGGATTTGCACAATCCATGAAAATGCTCATCATCTTTAGATTAATTCAGGGCATTGGAGCAGGGGCTGTTATGCCGATTGCTACAACCATTGTCGGTGATATTTATACGAAGGAAGAGAGAGCCAAAATTCAAGGATATTTATCAAGTGTATGGGGGATATCTGCCATTATGGGCCCAGCAGTCGGCGGAATTTTAGTCGAATATGTAAGCTGGCATTATGTATTTTGGATTAATATCCCTCTTGGTATTTTGGCCATTATCGGAATATCGAAATTTCTTCATGAAAACATAGAAAAGAAAAAGCCTCAGATAGATTATATAGGTGCACTGCTTCTGACGGTTTCTATTTCATCGTTAATGATTGTCTTAGTGGAGGGAGGAGTTAATTGGGCCTGGACCTCATCAAAGGCCATTAGCTTGATAGGCATTAGCTTGCTAGCTTTCCTATTATTTGTTTTTCAGGAAAAAAGAACGCCGGAACCGATGATGCCTTTTAGCATTTGGAAAGAACGCTCAATCCTTATCGCTAACTTAGCTTCCTTAACGACAGGAGTTATCCTAATAGGAATATCGAGCTTTCTGCCAGCATTTGTTCAAGGTGTGATGGAGCGCTCGCCAATAGTTGCTGGATTTACGCTAACAACTATGTCAATTGGCTGGCCGATTGCCTCATGGTCAGCAGGTCGATTATTGTTAAAAATCGGGTTTAGAAGCACGTCAATTATTGGTGGTTTATCTCTCATTTTAGGATGTATAGTGTTTGCTACTCTTTCCCCCGAGGCAGGACCGCTTTGGGCCGCATGCGGATCTTTTCTTGTAGGTGTTGGAATGGGGCTAACCTTAACAACCTTTATTGTTTCAATTCAGAGTACAGTCAGCTGGCATCAAAGAGGCATTGCAACAGCTGCCAATATGTTTATGAGAAATTTAGGAAATACAATTGGGGCAGCCTTGCTTGGCGGAATATTAAATAATCGAATTATGTATTACTTTCAAGAAAAAGGGCATGGTGCTGGAGAAGATTTATCGATTGATTCAACGAATATTCTTTTGAATGAAGAGGAAAGAAATAAACTTGCAGATGGATTAAAAGCATTGCTTCAAGATGGCCTTACTTTTTCTTTACAAACGGTTTATTATACAGTGCTAATTTTTGCTGTAATCAGCTTTATCCTTGTTATGTTACTGCCAAAGAAAGAACCAGGCTCTGCAAAGTAATTGCAGGGTCTTTTTGTAATAAAACCGATTTTTCACCAACAATGAAACTTTAAACTTTTTAGGTTATAGTAGAAGAAAAAAGAACGGAGTGAACATATGTCATCACTTTCTGAGTTTCACTTTCTTTCGGTCCTTGCTCAGGAAATGAATATGAGGAAGGCAGCTGAGAGATTATTTGTTTCACAGCCTGCTTTATCTCAGCGCTTGCAAACGATTGAGAAAGAGTGGGGAGAAAAATTATTTGTCCGTTCTCAAAAGGGATTATCTTTAACACCTGCTGGGGAACTTGTCATAAAATTTATTAATGAGGTTATTGTGAAAGAGGAAAAGGTGAGGGAATCCATCCATGCGCTTAATGCAGAAGTTCATGGAACTTTGAAGATAGCTGTTGCCTCTATAGTTGGGCAAAATTGGCTTCCGCAAGTATTAAAGAAATTCGTAACCCGCTACCCTCAAGCAAAGGTTTCTCTATTGACCGGCTGGAGCAGTGAAATATTAAAATCAATTTATGAAGATCAAGTACATATTGGAATTATACGGGGCACACCAGATTGGAAGGGAATAAAAATTCATCTTTTTAAGGACCCTCTTTATTTGGTCGACACTGAAATTACATCACCTGAACAGATTTTAAATACAGATCGCCCATTTATTCAGTTTAAAAGTGATTCTAATTACTTTCAGGAAATTCAAGATTGGTGGCTTCGGACTTTCAAGACAGCCCCAAAAAGAACGATCGTAGTTGATCAAATTGAAACATGTAAACAAATGACATTCAACGGGATCGGTTATGCGATTTTGCCTGCAATTACTTTAAATGGTGCTGAGAAAAACATATTTAAAGTACCGTTGTTGGATGAGCATGGCCTTCCCTTAAAAAGGGATACATGGCTGCTTGGCTATGAATCTGCTTTCCAGCTTAAGCAGGTACAGGCCTTTGTTGAATTAATAAAGGAATTTATAGAAGAGGAAGGAAATGAAGACAGAAGCAGTGAGTAAAAGGGTTAGGATGAGCATTTTGTTTTATTCCGAATGATAACTTTGTTAAAATTGATATTGAAACAATATTCCGACAGCCAATAAATTATTGATTAAATTCTGTAAAAAGAGGGTAAAAATTGTAATGGGTTTATATC
>NZ_JBALOW010000020.1:0-6862 GCF_036965085.1 Bacillus sp. JJ1532 | reverse complement strand
GGAAAGGACAGGGTGGGGTGAAAATAGTTTAATCAAACAATCGATTGTTTGTAAGGGCACGAATTGATTTTGAAGAAACGAACGTGACTGGAAGGTTGATTGGAGGTATAGGAAACGAAAATACAAAGAGAAATTAGGATCTAGGGCTTATGAACTGAATTTGAATTGAAAGAGAAAGAGCATTTCTAGTAAAAGCTTATGAATCAGCAAATAATCCCGAAATTAGCAGCTCGCTTATTAGGGGTTCATTGATTTTGAAATGCATATTCATTCACAGTAGTTTCTGATAGCTGCTCACTAAAAGGGTTGTATTTACGGTTAAGATCGGTCCAATAATTAAATAGTTAGCAAGGTTATAGAGGATGGCGCTATGAAAAAACATTAAAAATATTGCTAAGCATGTCGATGTAAAATAGGAGTTTTTGATTAAAGTGGATATAAACATGATTTTTAAACGTAAGTCTAGGATGAACCAAAACAACATGAAGAAGTATCTGTCTATTATTTGCTTGGCATACTGCATTATATTATTGGGAGCATGTTCAGAGAATGGCTGCTGGAATATGCAATTAATGAATATGTAGATGGCTTGTATTGGTCTGCCGCAGAAGATAAACCAATTGAATCAATACTCCTTAAATCAGTGCCAATTGAAGCAGGTTATGAGATGGAAGAAACTAAAGTTTTGGTTCCATTAAACATTAGTGCTAGATTTATAGGTTTCACTTCCCTAGGTTCGTTGGAAAAGCTGGTAATAGAGGTGATTAACACGAGCAGCACACCTGTATCAAATGTAGTCGTTAAGCTGCAATTAGATGGATTCGATGTAGCAGGAGGAAATGCACTAGGATTTGAAGAAGCAAAGTGCGATTACTTAAGTCCTGGGGAAACGAAAAGAATTGAAGTGCTTCCTATGGTTGTTCGTACCACGACAAATGTAACCATTACAGATGTCTTAGGTATCCAGGAATAAAACGTAAAAACTCATGGCTGCTTTTCTAGGACGCCCATTATTTATATATTCTGTCAGCCTTTATCAACTTAACTTTTAAGCAAACAGGGTTAAAGCGATAAGTGTAATAAGTCCTGTGGCCTTAGACAGCCACAGGACTTTGATTTTTATCAAGAATTAGAAACATCCAATCAATTAAGGAATCGTTGCACCACTATCTTTAGTTGCGTTCCCAGCTTGGTCGCTAATCTTTGAATTTGAATCTGTTTCAATCACAATAGTTGCGCCCGTAAATGAAGTCCCATTTCGAGGGGTGAGAATTAACTCGTTTCCATTTATAACCCCGACTGAGTAACTATTCACATTTAAATGTGTTCCATCAACTACTAATTTTTTCAGGTTGATTTGTTGGTTGCTTGGAATCACGATATTTTCAGAGAATGTCAAAATGAGCTTATTGCTATTGACCGTTGCTGATTGCAAGAAAGGTAGAGTATTATCAACAATTGTAACATTGCTTCGATGAAGGCTGATTTCATTATCGGATAAATCCTTTACTCCTCTCACTTCAATCGTATAAATATTGGTCGTTTGAATTTCCCCTTCAGGCAAAGTAATGGTTACTAGTTTTTGGTCGTTGCTCACATCAAAGGTTGTTCCTGCCGGTAAGATCGATCCATTAATTAAATAGTTTGCAGAATTCTCTGCAGAATCTTTTGTAACCGGTTCGCTAAATACAGCCTTAAATTGCCCGTTATTTGCCCCTTGAACGATCGTCACTTCTGGTTTAACAATATCCGCCTTTTTCGTCACAGATACCCTGAATGGCTCACTGTCATTTTGGGCGGTTGATGTATCCTTTACCACTCCTGCATCGGCATTAATGATATAATATCCATCTCTTAAATTCTTCGCGTCTATGATCATTTTATTTCCAACATTTTGTTTAACGACAGGCTTGAATGGAAGATTGTCTGGATCATACATAGTCATTTTGTTAATAACTGGCGTTCCAGTTTTTAATGTTTTGCTAAAAGTAACATGAATTTCATTTTTGGCAACATCATAGTTAATGCTTACAAATTGCGGTGGAGTCAGATCTCTAGTCAGTGTCACGGTACGATCTGTTGTATTCCCCATATTATTTGCTGTGTCCTTAAAGGATTTTATTTGAACATTTAAGAATGCAGATGCTTCATTGGCAGCGTAAATCGTTGCAGGAAGTTCAATTTCGTACTTTGTTTTTAGTCCGCCGGAAACATCCTTGACAGATGTAGGTCTTATCGTTGTACTCCCTTTCGTAATGACAAGATTCGCAGCAGCTAGATCTGTTAATGGTTCACTAAATTCAATCGTAAAAGTTCTCTCATCCTTGGCTTGAATGCTTCGAACCTCTGGTGCCATGGAATCCGCCATTGCATTATAAAAGAATCTTCCGCTATAGGTATCCATCGTATACGCATTCGGAGAAACGAGGTCCCTTGCACCCGAAAAAACAATGGAGTAGAAATTCCCTTTTTGTAAACCAAGTCGCTTCATTTCTGAACTTGGCACGCTGACTGTATCTGTGTCCTGATATATAGAAGAATAGGAAACCGTCTTTCCTTCTATCGAAATGGCAATAGGTGAACTTGCCGAGATTAATTCAGAAAATTTGATTTCAAGGCCACCATTTGGATCGGCTGTTACAAAATTGACAGTAGGTTTTCCGCTATCAAAAAATACAAAGGAAGTAACGGTATCCGCAGAACCCAGGGCTGTGTTATTTTCCGTTTGAATGTTCTTTTTTATCGTTACGGTATAGCTTGAATTAGTATTAAGGGTTTCATTCAATTCAATGATGGCCGTTTTCTTATCATCGAATAGCTTTACCTGTTTAATAGTTTTGCCATTAACGGAGTAATTGGCTTTATTTTCTGCACTATTTGTACTATTTCCGGATAGCATTTTACTATTAAATTCAACTTTGATTCGTTTTGGTTCGGAAGCTGTCACTTTAATAATCGTTGGGACTGTTGTTTGTGCAATCGAGTTGAAGCGATTGTTTAGCGTGTTTTTTATACTTGAATTTTCTACATAGTTTAAGTATTTTCTAGCCTCATTTATATATCTTTCAGCAGTTAGGCTATCCTTTTCGGTTAATGCTTTTGAAGCTTTGTCGATTGCCATTTTTACTGTGACGGCGTACATAGCGTTATCGCGAATTTTCTCTGCTGAATATTTGTATTGCGAACGAATTAATTCTCTAGTTGTCTGTCCGTACACGCGGTCCAAAAGCAGCGCTTGTTTGCGGATTTCCCTTGTCAGTTCATGGTAGGCTTTTTCGGTGTCGTCATTTATTAAGTTTCGATCTAAATGAGCGGCTAACGCCTGTTGTTTCTCCTTAATCTTTTCTCCAGCTGTAAGGGCATCAATATACGACATTGTCCGGTTGATATGGACCTTTACGTTTTTTTCCAGATCAGCCATGTATGTATTCTTTTGAGCGGTTGGCAGTGTTTTAACGGCGTTTACAGCTTTATCATATGCTTCTTTAGTTGCATTGTAAGCAGCCATAGGGCGCGTTTTTCCATCTGCACTTCCTTCGATCGAGATTGCCCATTTTAAAATCGTTCCTAATTCCTTTGCTTCCTTCACAAGCTTGTCAGCATTGCTGGCGGTAGCGGCCTCAACAGGTGAAGAAGCGACAAATGCAGAACCTGCTATCATTGAAGCGCTCATTACTTTCAGTGCTCTCTGTTTCCTCATTAGCTATTCTCCTTAATTCAAAAAAGTGGGATTTTTGGTAATGGTTATATTGGTATAGTACCATTTTAAGAGATATGGTGGGGGAGATAAATAAAAAAATGGAGCTTAGGCACGTAATGTTTATGGCTGTTCAAGCGGGTACATGATGCATGTTATAAGATAAACGAAAGAAGATATTATCCCATGAAATAGAAGGTTAAGAGAGTTAAATGGAGATCCCAAGGAAACCCTTCTGATTAGCTATTATTGCCTGTGTAAACAAGCTATTACAATGGATTTTGCCTACTAAAAAGGAGGAACGACTTTCCAAGATATAGCATAGAATTATGAATTTATTATGATAGTCTTCATTAAATTCACCTCAATCTTTCCCTTTGTAATATTCCACATATTTTTCACCGTTTTGATTGAATAGCTCTTCAAAGCAAATTTCGCTACGTTTCTCCAAAATAGGTAAAATTACCCCTATTATCCTTGATTAGTTGGAAACGAAATGGTACTATTGGATATGTGTGGTAATGGGTAAATTGAACCATTTTTATGCAAAAAATATGGGAAAAGTTAAGCGGTTTTATTTTAGTAATTAATATTGGGAGGGTAAAGAATGGCTTTTAAAAAATCTAAAACTAGCAAGTTATTAGTGGTTTCAGGAGCAATGTTTGCTAGCTCAATTGTAGCAGCGAATCCGCAACAGACAGAGGCAAGTTCAAATGTAGAAACATTGGTGAAAAATGCTGAAAATCTAGCAAATGCTTTAAAATGGGAAGTTTCTTTTGAACACCGAAAAATTGCCTATCCGAAAAATGTATTAGATTACCCGAATATGAAATTATTTAATGATACAAAAGCAGCAATGTTTCAAGCTGAGAAGGCTTTAAGTAGTGCCAAGGGTAACCAAAAGGAAGTACTCAAAGCCCGTCTTGATCAGAATGTGAAAACACACTACGATCGTGCTGTCAGATTCATAGATGCAGTGACTGCTGGAAAGCGAATTCTAGCAAAAAGCGATGCACTACAAGAAAAATTGTCTAAAAATATTATTGATGACTCCACTGAGAAAGCATACCATGCCCTTACTCGAGAGATTAAAGATCGCTCCCCAGTCATGTACAAAGCATATGGAAAGTCTACACGTGATGCTTTCATTAACAAATTTCAAGTTCCAGCCTATAAAACAAAAGATTTAGCACTTTATCCGGTTTCGATTAAAATTGAATTAGATCGTCTTAACAAGGCTTTGGCCGACAAAGACACAGATAAAACGATTTACCATGCTGACCGGCTTGAAATGCTTTTTGCTGATGGTTTAAATGGTAAACATTTAGTTGAAGGATCAAAAATCCACAAAAAACTATCGGAATATTATAAAGTTTCTTACAACGACTATACGAAACTCGTTCATGTATTGAAAGCGGAATCTAGTAATATCAATTTTCCAACTGTTATCGGCGGAACAGTGCAAGCTGTGCAAAAGTTCGATAATACAGTTGTCATTACTGCTGGAAAAGGTCAGTTTATTAAACTAGCAAATGCAGAAGTAAACGGAAATATCGTTGTTAAAGGCGACCAAACTGGCGCAGGTACAGTTTATTTAGAAAATGTAAAAGTAAATTATGTTAATAATTATGGCGGTTCCATCATTGTTGACGATGTAGCAGAACACAGTCTTTACATGACAAAAGTTTCCGCTAGCCACCTACGTGTTAATGATTCCAATGGAGCAAACATTGTAGTAGCATCTGGCACCATTCACTCGGCAACTGTTTCCGAATCAGCTGGTAAAAGCGGCGGGATCACTCTTGAAGCCCAACAAAAGGGTGCACTTGGCAGTCTTGAAATAGCTTCAATTGGATCAGATGAATCAAAGGGCCTTACATTAAAAGGGGATTTCTCTGATTCAAGAGTTTCCGTTACAGGAGAAGGATCACAAGTAAACGTAGCTACCGGTGCCATTATTGGTGAAATGGATATTAGAACCCAAGCAACCATTGAGGCTGCTAAAGGTGCTCTTATTAAAGCTCTTAACCTAGCTGCACAGGAAAAAGGCCAGGAAATCATCCTTAAAGGTGATATGAGCGGCACAGTTGTTAACGTAATGAATGCAAACGCTGCAATTAAAGTTGGCGAAAACACGGAGATTAAAGAAGTTAAGAAGGATGCTAGTGTTGTTGGAGATGTACAAATCGAAAATAACGGAAAAATAGAAACATCTACTGGAGTTACTGTGGGGAATAATCCTCCAGCAAGTACGGCACCGCCTGTTTCTGGTGGTGGCGGAGGAGGTGGTGGATCGACAGTAACACCTCCAACGGATGAAAATCCTGAAGCTACAATAGTAAAGAATGCTACAGCTAGTACTGATGATGCTACTGAAAATGGTAAGGGAAAATGGACGTTTGTTATTACCCCGACTACTGCTCTAGTTGCTGGTGACGAAGTTGTGATCTCATCCAAGGAGTCAGAGTTTAATATTAGTAAGTTAGCTGATAGCGATATCAGTGTGAGTACTACAGATACAGAAAACATTATGTCAAGAATTACAATTCAAAATAGTAATATCCAAGGTTACCATGATCTAATCATATTATTGAATACATCAGTTGATGCTGGAGAAGCTATCACCGTTACTATTGCTGATGATAAAATCACTAACCCAAAAGCGGGAATATATAAAGAGGCATTTGTAATAGCGACTTCCAAAGATGTAAGAGCAAAATATGTACAAATGACTATAGCTGAGGACCAAACTCCGCCAACAAACTACACATTAGAAAATGTAGAAACGTTACTTGGAACAATTCCAAATGACCTAACAGTTTACACAGAAGAAACAGTAGGAGCATTAAATACTGCAAAAGAAACAGCTGAAGCATTAACAGAAGATTCATCACAAGAAGACATCAACGCAGCATATGCAGCGTTAGATGCAGCAATCAAAGGTTTAGTTGAGAAGGATGTAGATCCAGTAACAAACTACACATTAGAAAATGTAGAAACGTTACTTGGAACAATTCCAAATGACCTAACAGTTTACACAGAAGAAACAGTAGGAGCATTAAATACTGCAAAAGAAACAGCTGAAGCATTAACAGAAGATTCATCACAAGAAGACATCAACGCAGCATATGCAGCGTTAGATACAGCAATCAAAGGTTTAGTTGA
>NZ_JBALOW010000019.1:0-74722 GCF_036965085.1 Bacillus sp. JJ1532 | reverse complement strand
GCTCATAAATGTCTTTTTTTAAGAAAAAGACTAAAAAATAAACGTTGACGTTTTTGTTCGTTCAGTTTTCAAAGAACTACCTTATCGCTCAGAAGCGACTTTTAAAATTTATCATCTTTTGCTTAAAGTGTCAACAACTTTTTTTGAGTTTGTTTCAACTCGTCAGCAGCGACGTTTATTAATATAACAACAAAAAAAACAGAAGTCAATAGAATTTATTATATTATTTCATCCTTTTTGTTCTCTCCCCTGAATGTTTCGTGTATATCTCAGAATATCGTTTGGTGAAGCTACCCTCTTAAATAAAGAAAATAATATCTTATATCTCTCCTCCATTGCCCTTTTTACAATATGATCAATTCGTTCATCGTTTAAGTCAAACAGAATTTCATCCATTTCTCTCTTAATTAAGTATTGTATTTCCTTCTGTTCTCTATTATTAATTAAAATTCCTAGCACACTATATCACTCTCTCTTGATTTGGTTTTTGTAGTATTTTCCAAATAAAAATATTTTATGAATTTCTTTTTAAACTCATTTATTGAAATTCTGCGCATAAGATTGAGACAAGGAGTATTGGACGAGGTGAGAGAGAAATGAATTTCTTTTATATTTGGAATGGAAAGTCAATAAAAAAAATGGCTTTAATCATGGTTTTCGCTTTCTTTGCTGCATGGTTCTTATATATTGGGAACATTGTCTACATGCCGGCCTTTTCAACGAAAGATGGACCGAGAGCTGTATATAAGGGGGAAAAGGACCTTGCCCTTACCTTTAATATAGGATGGGGGGACGAAAAGGCAGAACCTATTCTTAATGTTCTACAAAAGGAAAATGTTAAATCAGCCACCTTCTTCCTTTCAGGTTCATGGGCAGAGCGCCACCCAGATTTAGTGGCTAGAATCGTAAAAGGAGGATATGAAATTGGCATTCTTGGCTATAATTATGAGGATTATTCAGACCTTGAGGATGCCAAAATTAGGCAGGATTTAGCAAAGGCTCAGGTAGTGTTTAAAAAACTAAACATAAAAGATATTAAGCTTGTTCGCGCCCCTACTGGTCATTTCGATCAAAGGACTCTAAAAATTGCCGATAGACTCGGATATTCAGTTGTTCATTGGAGCATTGATTCGAAGGACTGGACGAACCCGGGTATAGAGGAAATCGTCAACAATGTCTCACGAGCAAAAAAGGGGGATATTATACTCCTTCATGCTTCAGATTCTGCCAAACAAACAGCTAAAGCCTTGCCGCAAATCATAAATAATGTGAATAAAAAAGGGCTAAAGCTCGTGACCGTTTCTGAGATGCTTGCAAATGCCGAAACGAAAACTAAAGAAATTAATTAAAAGCCGCCCATTATTTGGACGGCTCTTTTGATGAGATTTGTTGTCTTTGTACTTGAGATTTTTCATTAAGCTTTTGAAGAATAAGCAGCTGATACGCGTTACATACTAATAATGGAAATATCATAAGGTATACCCAGCTCTGCTCGTTAACCCTTAAGACTGGAACCCACTCAATCGTGGTCACGACAACCATGAAGAAAACAGCAGGAATAAATGCATCCTTATTCGTTAATTTCACCTTAATGGAAGCTACCAGAATAGCAGCAGCCAATATAAATAAGGCAATACCGATATAAGGCATTATGCTTTCTCCCTCTTCAGCAAAAGCACTATAGCGGAAATAAACTAAATCAAATAGAACGAACAAAGTAAGAAAAACTTGAACAGCATTCCACAAAGATCGCGATTTAAAAATTCCTAACCCGAATCGATGGATAGTCAAATAGGCAAAGAAGCCCATTTGGCTCAAAATACTAAAAATTAATCCAACTCCAATTAACCATAATAATACTGATAATATTTCAAGAAAATCAAAGGGAACAAATATAGATTCGAATTCTTTCCATCTAACAATAAAACCAACAACCCCAGTAGTTAATCCCCCTACCAAAAGTGTGGATAGAAACAGCTTTACCCAATTCCGGCTAGTCAACTTATTTTTCCTCCATAGTAAAAATTATTCACCTATATGATTGTACCAACCATACTTTGAAAAATCTAGGTATTGTATTTTGAGGCGAATAAAATTTGGCCTTTTTCTTCATTCTAGAAATAAGGATACCTTCTCCTGAAAGGAGCTTCAAAATATGATAAAGACATTCCGTTTGCTCCTGCCAATTCTGCTGATCATTCTCATGACGGGCTGTGCTCAAGGTGAAACTGGCGGCAATCAGATGGATTATGAGCAAACCAAAAAGATGGTTGTCGATATTCTGAAAACGGATGACGGTAAAAAAGCGATAAAAGAACTAATGGAAGATGATAAAATCAAACAGCAGCTTATCATGGATCAGAAAGTTGTTTCAGAGACGATCGAAAAAACCTTAACTTCCGATAAGGGAACAGACTTCTGGAAGAAATCATTTGAGGATCCTAAATTTGCTGAAAGTATTGCTAAAAGCATGAAAAAAGAAAATGAAAAGCTTCTTAAAGATTTAATGAAGGATCCGGAGTACCGCGGTATGATGATTGAAGTCTTACAAGACCCAGCACTAGAAAAAGACGTAACAAAAGTATTAAAAAGCAAGGAATACCGTGAGCATTTGCAAACCGTTGTAAAGGAAACCTTAGAAAGCCCGCTCTTTAAAGCCAAAATTCAAGACATTCTTTTAAAAGCTGCAAATGAAGTAAAAAGTGGCGAGAAAAGCGGAGGGAAAGAGGGCGGCAGTAGCGAAGAAACTGCTGGCGGTGGCTCAGAGGGCAGCGGGGACGGTGGCGGATAATGCCCGCTGCCAAACATAAAAAACCTCTTCCTAAGGGAAGAGGTTTTTTTACTGTTATTTTTCTAATGTTTGTACAATCTTTTGCGCAATATCACTATAGATCTTACCTAGCTTATGATCCTCATCATAAACGGATGGAGCAAAATCTTCTTCGTTCCAATTAGGCTGCTCTAACGGCAATTGCCCTAGCACATTTGTTTGAAGCTCCTCAGCCAGCTTTTCGCCTCCGCCTTTTCCGAAGACATATTCCTTCTCGCCCGTAAGCTTACTTTCAAAATAGGACATATTTTCAACGACCCCTAATATTTCATGCTGTGTTCGGATCGCCATGGCGCCGGCACGGGCTGCAACAAAAGCAGCTGTTGGATGTGGCGTTGTAACAACGATTTCTTTACAAGACGGAAGCATCGTATGAACATCTAATGCAACATCCCCTGTACCTGGGGGTAGATCTAATAATAAGTAATCAATATCTCCCCACTCGACTTCATTAAAGAAGCTGTTTAACATTTTTCCTAGCATAGGACCTCTCCAAATGATCGGAGAATTATCTTCAACAAAGAAACCCATCGAAATTACTTTTACCCCAAACCGGTCCACTGGAATAATCTTTTCCCCTCTTACGACTGGGCGAGTCGTAATGCCCATCATATCAGGCACGCTAAATCCATAAATATCAGCATCAATCAGACCGACCTTCTTTCCTAGTCTTGCCAAAGAAACAGCCAGGTTTACAGATACAGTCGATTTCCCTACTCCACCTTTCCCGCTTGCAATCGCAATAAAGGTTGTTTTGCTATCTGGGGAGAGCAATCCTTTATCTTCCTCTTTCGCTGCTTGGCGATATTGGGACAAAACTTCTTCTGGAAGCTCGCTGAATCGGATTCCAACCGATGCCGCACCTGCCTCTTTTAGAAGATTTACTACTTGAGTTTGGAGCTGAAGCTGCTCTGCTGTCCCTGTTTTGGCAATTAGCACCTTCACGCTTACATGATTTTTTTCTTCTTTAATCTTTATCTCTTCAATTGCGTTTAATTCGCCTAAGGTTTTATGTAAAAATGGTTCCTGCAGTCCACTTAAGACTTCTCTTATATTTTGTTCTGTTAACAAATTAAGCACCTGCCTTATTGTATTCGTTTCCATTAAAGTATACCATATCATTTATTCCTCACTGTTAATTGTATCACACCTTATTGCCTCATTAATAAAGAAAAAGATGCTTTTCAAACAGCACCTTTCATTCCGTCTCTATTAATTCTTTTTCATCAGAATAGTAACGCAAAATCCCCGTGTAAATGGAGGCGGCCACTTTATTCTGATATTCCTCTTTCTTTAAGTTCGCTCTCTCAGCATAGTTTGATAAAAAACCAATCTCCACGAGAGAGCCGGAAATTTGTGCATTCTTCATTATATATACACTGTTCAGCACCTTTGCTTTTCTTGTCGTATTCTCAAGATTTCGCCGAAGCTCATCTTGAATAAACTTAGCCGCTCGAGCATTTTCATCTCGTTTTGTAGCATAAAAGGTTTGGGCCCCGCTCCACCGAGGAGAAGGAATGGAATTTAAATGAATACTTACAAAAAACTCTGCCCCTGAGTTATTAATCATGTCCAGCCTTTGTTTTAAATCCTCAACTTTTCTTCTACTGTATCCCCTTGTCCCTTCTGGAGCTAAATCCCGATCATCCTCTCTTGTCATCAGAACAAGTGCCCCCTGCTGCTGGAGAAGATCCCGAACCTTTAGAGATACCGCGAGAGCAATGTCTTTTTCAAGTACCTCATCATCACCTGCACCCCCATCCGGCCCTCCATGACCGGGATCCAGCAAAATGATTCTTCCTGTCAGAGGCAAGTTCCATGATTCCCATGAATCATTATCTGTGAAATCATATTGCAAAATAAAAAATAAGATGATTAGGCCAATGGCAAATGCCACTTTTTTTAGTCTATTCCCCATTAAATAGTCAGTCCCCCCGCTCGTCCTCAATTCAATATATGGGACGAGTTGGAAAAATAGAACTTTTAGATGACTATTAACAACTAAAGCTTGGACTGCAAAAGCTAATACCCCATTTTCAAAAAAAAAGAAAACTGACCCATATAGAGTCAGTCTCTCAATCCTAACTACGCTTTTCTTGCATTCATCAATGTTGCTTCATACTCTGTCAATGACTCATCAAGAATTCGTAATCCTTTATCGATTTGTTCCTTTGTGACGGTTAGCGGAGGAACCATTCGGATGACCTCGCTGTGATTTCCGCAAAGGTAGAAAAGTACCCCTTTTTCTAACGCTAAATCAAGAATTTTTAATAATCCCTCTCCATTCGGCTCCCCGGTTTTTGGATGAATGATTTCAATTCCAATCATTAACCCTACAGCCCGGACACTTCCTATGACACTGTGTCGATCCTTCATTTGTTCAAGCTTCTCGACCGCGTACCTGCCCATCCGTTTTGTGTTATCAAGAAGATTCTCCTCTTTTAATACTTCTAATGTTGCTAAGGCAACAGAGCAAGCAATTGGGTTGCCTCCAAATGTCGTCCCATGACTTCCAAGTGGCCACTGCTTCATTAATTCACTAGAAGCAACGGTCGCACTTAGAGGGAGACCTGAAGCAATGCCCTTTGCAATGGCCATAATATCTGGTGTAACCCCAAAAGTCTGTGCGGCAAACCATTCTCCTGTTCGCCCAAAACCCGTTTGGACTTCATCAAAAATAAGTAAGATTTGATGGCGATCACATATTTCACGTACCTTTTTCAGCCATCCTTTTGGAGGAACAATATAGCCCCCCTCCCCAAGAACAGGTTCTAGAATCACACATGCTACTTCTTCGGGAGTAACTTGATGACTAAATAATGCGGCAAAGTTTTTTTCCAATTGAGCAATGACATAGGCTTCAGGATCAGAACCTGGAGGGCAGTCCTTAGTATTTGCATATGGAATTTGATACGTTAGTCCTGATGGCTGCATAAATTTTCGGTATTTACTTTTAGAAGTCGTTACACTTAACGCACCTAATGAGCGGCCATGGAAACAGCCTGTAAATGAAATGACATAAGGACGCTTCGTTACGTACTTCGCCAGTTTGATTGCTCCTTCAATCGCTTCTGCCCCACTGTTAGAAAAGAAAAAACAATCTAGATCGCCTGGTAGAATATCTGCCAATTCATCAGCCAATCGCAATATGGATTCATACATAATGACACCCGAAGGTCCATGCACTAAACTATCAGCTGCATCTTTAATCGCTTGAACGACTTTCGGATGGCGATGTCCAACATTCGTTACTGCAATTCCAGACGTAAAATCAAGATATTCCCTGCCATCCGCCCCGTAATAATAGCAGCCTTCTTCTTTTACAACTGGAAGGTTTGGGTGATCCTTAGCCATACTTGGTGCAAGCCGGTTTGGCATATTAATCATGAGATGAGCCCATTTATTCTCCATATAATTGACCTCCACATTCTAATTCGACTCTTCAAAATAAACAATCTGTCATTTAATCTTTAAACTTTCTTCTCGAATGAGCGTCAATAATTCCTCTTTGTAAGCTCCAAACTCTGCAGTTCCCTTCACGCTAAACTCTCTCGGTCTATCGAGTGATATCTGAACCTTTTTCTTTAAACGCCCTGGCCTTGCCGTCATGACATAAACAGAGTCCGCTAAGAAGATAGATTCCTCAACATCATGGGTAATAAATAAAATCGTTTTTTTAGATTCCTCCCATGCTTTCAGCAGCACTTCCTGCATGATATTTCTTGTTTGGGCATCAAGCGCGCCAAATGGCTCATCCATTAATAATATTTTCGGATCGTTCGCCAATGCGCGGGCAATCGCGACACGCTGCTTCATTCCGCCTGATAGTTGGATCGGGTAATGCTTCTCAAACCCTTCTAAATCAATTAATTGCAAATAATGCCGTGCCACATCATCCTGCTCTTTTTGCGAGACCCCCTTAAGCTTTAACCCAAATGTAATATTTTCCTTCACATTCAACCATGGATATAATGTGTATGATTGAAAAACCATTCCACGGTCAGGTCCTGGCCCCTTAATTTCCTTCCCATCAAGAAGAACAGTTCCAGATGTCGATTCCTCTAAGCCGGCCACGATGCGCAATACCGTTGATTTCCCGCACCCCGAAGGCCCTAAGATGGTTACAAATTCCCCATCATCAATGGTAAAAGAGGTTTTTTCCAAGGCTGTTGTTTCTCCGCTTCTCGTTTTAAAGATTTTCCCAACATCTCTTATTTCCAGCTTTGACGGTTTCGTATCAGGAATAATCTTCGGATCGAATGTTCCCGCTTCACTGATTTCCAACTTCGGTGTTCCCATATTAGTAACCATCCTTTCTCATCCAAGAAAACGAAGCTCGGTAAATGGCTTTAAACAATAAATCGGTTATCAGCCCTAGCAAACCGATAATCAGGATTCCAACGATAATTTTTTCTGGCTTCAGAAAACGGGAAGCTTGCATAATCATATATCCTAAACCACTAGATGCCCCGACAATCTCTGCAACGACTAAATAAGTCCACGCCCATCCAAACGTTATGCGAAGGGTATCGACAATTCCCGGCAAGGAAGCCGGCAATATGACTTTGCTAAAAATTTGTCCCTTTTTAGCCCCTAACGTATAGGAAACATCAATTAAATCGTTTTGAACGTTTTTTGTCACATCCATCACCATAAGCGTGAGCTGAAAAAACGTTCCTAAAAAAATAACTGACATTTTTTCGGTTTCACCAAGACCGATCCACAATATTAATAAAGGAATAAATGCAGAAGCAGGCATATAACGAATAAAACCAATGATCGGCTCAAAGGCTCCTTCAATAATTCGCAGCGACCCCATGAAAATTCCTAAAGGTATCCCAATGATAGCTGCAATTAGAAATCCCGCCAAAACCCTAGAAAAACTAATTCCGATATCAGAAAGGATTTCGCCATTGACAAATAAATCTATAGCTGTTGCTAATACTTTAGTAGGCGTGGGTAAAAATAAAGGATTCACAATCCCGCCATAGCTCAATGCTGACCAGATCCCAAAAACAAGAGCAAATATTATAAATCCTGCTGAAGTATAAATCGTCTTTGGTATTTCTTTTTTAGGAGTAAACCAATTTCCCCCCATTTATATCCCCCTGTCTATCGATCTATTTGAGTGAATGAAGAGGTACTAAGTTATGCCTCTTCATTCTTTTTTTAAGTTTATTGATTCGATACAAAGCTTCCGTTAAGGACGTCTTCTGCTTTCGGCTCTTTATCAATCAATTTTTGCTCTAAATAAAACTTGATGGCATTCTCTGTTGATTGATAGATGGACCCTTTGCTGCTTTCTGAGCCAAATAGTTTTTCATTATCTTCTTTTGTCATGAATTTCAAGCCTGTTTCCGTTGCTTCGAATTCTGCAACATCAATGTTCAAGCCTTTCGCCATAATTTCATTTGCTTCTTTTTTATTCTCTTTCCAATAATCCATTGCTTCTCCCATTGCCTTAACAAAAGCCTTTACATCTTCTGGACGGTTTTTAATAATATCCTCTTTAAAGCTAATAGTATCAACGATAATACCCGGCAGATCTTTAGTCGTTAACAAGACTTTTCCGTTCGCTTCTGCCCCTTTTGTTAACCAAGGCTCCCACGTAATAGCTGCATCAACTTTGCCCGCCGCAAACGCTGCACCAGCATCCCCAGCTGACATTTGCACGACTTCAATATCACTTTCCGTTAATCCCCCTTGCTTCAGCGCTGTTAAAGCAAGCATGTGGCTTGTGGAACCAACTTCAAATGCTACTTGTTTGCCTTTTAAGTCTTTCACGTCTTGAATGTCATTTTTAACAAGAATTCCATCCCCGCCATATGAATCATCCAGTAGCCATACCACTCGTACAGGTATATCTGCAGCCGCTAATGTTACTTGCACATCTAATGCCGTTGCCATGCCATCAATTTTTCCGCCTGCTAGTGCTTGTTTCCGTTCGCCTAATCCTTCAATAATTGAAAGCTCAACATTTACACCGTTTTTTTCAAAAAAGCCCTTTTCTTTTGCCAAAAATAGCGGTCCATATCCTGTCCAAGTCGGAAGAGTTACTCTTAACGGCTGCGAGGACTTTTCACCACCAGCCTTATTCGCTGCTTCTTCTTTTCCACAGGCTGCTAATGCGAGTAGCAGCATAAATGAACATACAATCATCAACCATTTCTTCATCAAATCTTCCCCCTCTTTTTTTGAAAATTACATGTTTTTCTACTAAATTACTTTGCAAGAATTGTGCCACTTTTATTTGATTCCATACTTTCTGATTTTCCTAACGATAGATGGCTGACTTATGCCTAACACCTTAGCCATTTGCGTTGTTGTTTTATAACGTTGCCTTGCTTTGATAAGTACTTGCTTTTCCACATTCTCCAGAATCTCGGTAAGTGTCTGATTTCTGTCATCAAAGGAAGGAACATCTGAGACTGATTTTCTGTAATGATGAGGGAGGTTTTCCATTTCAATCAGGTGTTTAGATGAAGTGACCACAAGCCTTTCCATTAAATTAATCAACTCTCGTACATTTCCTCTCCATTCATGGGACAACAATACATGAATAACGCCTTCATCCAGACTTCGGGGACGATTATACTTTTCCGAAAAAAACTTAAGAAAATAATCAATTAAGGGAATAATATCGGTCGGACGCTTCCTTAAAGGTGGAATTGTAATTGGAACAACATTTAACCGGAAGAAAAGGTCCTTTCTAAACGTTCCGGCTTCCACAGCTTCCTCCAAATTTCGATTAGTGGCAGCTAGCATTCTAAAATCTGCGGTTCGCATTTTCGTGCCGCCAACTCGGTAAAACTGCTTCTCTTGGATGAACTTGAGTATTTTTACTTGATTGGCTAGTGACAGCTCGCCTATCTCATCTAAAAACAGCGTTCCACCATTAGCAAGCTCAGCCAGCCCTACCTTTCCTTTCGTATTTGCGCCAGTGAAAGCACCTGATTCATACCCGAAAAACTCTGCCTCAAAAAGCGACTCTGGGATCGCACCGCAATTCACTTCAATAAAGGGCCCTTTGTTTCGATTACTCTTTTTATGAATAAAGTTAGCAATGTGAGATTTACCCACTCCTGATTCACCAAGAAGCAGCACATTTACATCAATTTCAGCCACCTGTAAGGCTAGGTGAAGAACCTTTTTCATTTCGTCACATGTGGCAATCATGCCGTCTGTGTAATGAAGATTGCGAAGGATTTCGAGCTCCCCCTTCACTCTCTCCATTTCGTCCTCCATGTCCGTTAAGTATTTCTTCATGTTAAGCAGTTCTGTCACATCATGAGAATAACTAACAATCCGAACAAGCTTATTATTCGGGGCAAATACGGGAATGCCTGTAACAAGCAGCTTCTTCCCTTCCATGGTTGTTTGAACAAACGTAATTTTCTTCTTTTCTTTAATAACCATTGGTGTTAAAAGTGGGGTAAACACCCCCTCTTTTTCTAGGTCATAAACCGATCGGCCAACCATTTCATTTGACTTCATATTGTATATGGCTTCCGTTGCTTCACTAACCTTTAAAATCATTCCATCGGTATCCGTTACTAAAATGTCATCTCGCAAAGAGTGAAGAATTGCTTCATTTTCATTCCAAACTTTATTTTCCTCTAACAAAACTAGTTCCCCCTCTCCTGTTACTATTCACTCAAAAATTATTTAAAAATGAATAATTTTCAAACAAAATTACCTTATTCTCTAGTTATACCAAATGATAAAATATTTTTATACAATTTTGAATAATTTATTTATTATTGTATAGGATTTTTCAGTAATTTAAGGATTATATATCCAATTTCGAATCTAGTATGTAAAATCGGGGAGATAATCTGCTATTTAAACATAAAAGACCCTCAGCCAATTAGGTGAGAGTCATTGAAACGACAATATTAATGTTTCGTGAACGGTGGTCATATGGAGTATCTAGAAGACCTATTTATATAATCCTTGGCAATTCTCATTCTTTGGAGCAATCTTTAATGAAGCCTTAATCTATGTCTTTTTTCCCCTTTATCAAAACCTTCCATCCACCAGTATAAAACGTATTGCTCGCATAAATAATAGAGGGATTCACTCAATACCCCTTCTTCTCCATGTCCCCAATACAGCAGGAAATGATATAACGTATCAACTAAATGCTTTTCTTCTTGCCGGCAGCGGAATCTCACATCCTCTGCGCTTTCACCGTAATATCCAAACCGGCTAAAGTGCGCTCCTAGTAAGTAGGCTTCAATGGCCACATCATAGCAGGCTTCTTCTATTCCATTATTCATCAGCAGCCCGTTCATAAATCGTGAGGAACCAAAATGCTGCTGCACTTTTTCCTTTAGAGCTTTTATAGAAATTTCACGTAAAACGGATTTTTCATATTTAATTTGTTTTTCTCTTTTCTTTTCTACAAAGGTTGTAATTACATTCATGCTGTCTCACCTCTTATAAATAGTCTTTAACGATGCAAGGAGAGACATACAAAAAGGCCAACTGCCAATTTTTAATAAAAGCCTCAGAATTTTCTTAGGCCTAGCTAATCCTATTTAAATTCTCGTGAATGGGAAACCTAATACCATCAAAAAAATATGGAGGGTTTGCATTGATAAGAAAGCTTTTTTTATTGAGTATATTCGTTTTATTGCTAGGGATCTTCATCATTCCATATAACGCCAAGTCTGATTATGGAGTCGAAATCACAACTTCCTCGGAAATGAATGAGGACAATTCACTTTATAGAGAAATTGAAATGTATAGTGATCAGCATTATATTAAGCCAATTGATGCAAGAGTAGATAGAATATGGAAAGCGATACCCGGATACAATGGGCTAAGTGTAGACATTGAAGCTAGTTATAAAAAGATGAAAGCAAGCGGTGTTTTTAATAAAAACGATATCGTTTTTAAGGAAATATCACCAAATGTCCATTTAGAAAGTTTGGGGCCCCAACCGATTTATAGGGGTAATCCTGAGAAGCCTATGGTTGCTTTTTTAATTAATGTGGCCTGGGGAAATGAATACATCCCTGGAATGCTGGATGTTTTAAATAAACATCAAACAAAGGCAACGTTTTTTTTCGATGGAAGTTGGGTTAAAAAGAATCCCGATCTAGCCAAGTTGATTAAGGAGGCCGGTCATGAGATTGGCAACCACGCCTATAGTCATCCAAATCTCCAGCAGCGATCTGAGGCAGAAACTGTGGAAGAGTTAAAGAAGACAAATGATGTCATTAAAGAAACCATCGGCATCACTCCAGTGTGGTTTGCTCCACCAAGCGGAAGCTTTAATCAGGTCACCATTCAAGTCGCTAACCGGCTTAATATGAAAACCATTCTCTGGACAGTCGATACGGTTGATTGGAGAAAACCACCTGCTTCCGAAATGGTTAGAAGGGTTGTGTCAAAGATAGAGAATGGAGCAATGGTTCTCATGCATCCTACAAAGCCTACCGCCGAAGGATTGGAGACCATGATAACCAATATTAAAGCAAAAGGGTACAAACTCGGTACCGTGAGCGAGCTTATGAGCGAAAAGCGCGTTGATTAGTTAATAAGCCGAAATATCTATTAAGCAGGTAAAGCCCTAGGAACCTCTAGTTATAGGTACAAGTGGAGGGACCCTAGGGCTTTAAACAATCAAAAGCAAGCAGTAACCCATCTAAATCCCAAACCTCAATCTCTCTGTGCGATTTGCTTAATCCAACCAATATCTTCAAATTCAGCGAGTTTTCTGCTTACTGTATCAGCTGTCGTCCCAAGGCAAGAGGAAATGTCTATTCGATTCATGGGTAGTATAATCCCCTTGACTAACTCCCATTTCCACTATTCATTAATCACATGCATGATGTTGTAGGCAATATTATTATATTTATCCTTGCCTGATAACAATTTACATTATTCATACATATGTTAAAAGGACAACACGATTGGTATCGTAGTAAAGTGAGGGAAAACCATGAGGAAAACAACTAAATTAAAAAATTTACTAAATTCCCAAAAACCTAGTTTTTTAATGGAAGCCCATAACGCTCTTTCCGCAAAGGTTGTAGAGGAAGTAGGTTTTAAAGGGATTTGGGCTAGTGGACTATCGATTTCAGCATCAATGGGTGTTAGAGATAATAATGAAGCTTCTTGGACACAAGTATTAGATATACTTGAATTTATGAGTGATGCCACTACAATACCCATTCTATTAGACGGTGATACAGGATATGGAAATTTCAATAATGCTCGAAGGTTAGTTAGAAAACTAGAACAATTAGATATTGCTGGCGTTTGCATCGAGGATAAGCTTTTTCCAAAAACGAACTCATTTATTAATGGAGAAGCCCAGCCCCTCGCGTCGATTGATGAATTTTGCGGGAAAATCAAAGCAATGAAAGATGCCCAAGAAGATGAAGATTTTATGGTTGTAGCTAGAGTTGAGGCTTTTATTGCAGGCTGGGGATTAGAAGAGGCTCTTAAACGTGCGGAAGCCTACAGGCAGGCAGGTGCCGATGCTATTCTTATGCACAGCAAGAAGGCGGATATTAAAGAAGTTGAAGCATTTATGAAAGAATGGAATGGGAGACATCCAGTTGTAATTGTTCCTACAAAATACTATACAACTCCAACTGACGAATTCAGAAGATTAGGAATAAACACTGTAATCTGGGCTAACCATAATTTAAGAGCTTCAATCACTGCTATGCAAAAGATCTCAAAACAAATACTAGAAGATGAAAGTCTCATCCATGTTGAGGATTCAATCGTAAGTGTGAAAGAAATTTTTAGACTTCAAAATGCCGAGGAGCTTCAAAGAGCAGAGAAGAAATATTTGCCTTCAACTACAAACCAGTCGCAGACGGAAACAGAGTGATGGAATGTTAAACACAAATAAATTTGGAAATGAGCTTAAAAGGTTAGGTTTTGACTTTTACAGCGGCGTCCCATGTTCATTTTTAAAGAATCTTATCAATTATTCCATTAATGAGTGTGAATATATTGCTGCCGTTAACGAAGGTGATGCTATTGCCATTGCTTCGGGAGCTTATTTAGGAGGAAGGAAACCAGTTGTTTTAATGCAAAACTCGGGCTTAACTAATTGTATTTCTCCATTAACCTCCTTAAATTACCCCTTTCAAATACCTATACTTGGGTTTGTTAGTCTTCGGGGAGAACCTGGTTTAGCTGATGAGCCTCAGCATGAATTAATGGGACAAATTACGACACAATTATTAGAGTTAATGCAAATAAAATGGAAATTCTTATCTCCTGATATTAGCGAGGCGATGAAACAGGTTGAAGAAGCTAACAAATGGATTGAACGAAATCAATCATTCTTCTTTGTAGTGAAAAAAGGAACGTTCGAAAGTGAGAAGTTGAAGAAAGAGGAAAGGTCTATAAATAAAAATAAAATAAAGATCGAAAAAACCTCCTCTGATGAACGACCAAGCCGATTTAATACGTTAAAAATAATCAATCAGTTCAAAGATGAGAAAACCATTCAACTTGCAACAACCGGTAAAACAGGCAGGGAGCTTTACGAATTAGAGGATTCCGCCAACAATCTATATATGGTTGGTTCCATGGGCTGTGTCAGTTCCCTTGGGTTAGGCTTAGCCTATACGCAAAAAGAGTTAGATGTAATTGTCATTGATGGAGATGGTTCTCTTCTCATGCGAATGGGCAGTTTAGCAACAAATGGTTATTATCAACCTGAAAATATGCTGCACATCCTCCTAGATAATCAAACTCATGATTCAACAGGAGGGCAAAATACCGTTTCTCACAATGTTAACATGGTCGATATCGCTGCCGCTTGCGGTTATGAAAAATCATATTATATCCATAACTTACACGAACTTGAAATGGGTATACAAGAATGGAAAAAGACAAAAGGACTGACGTTTTTTTATTTAAACATCGCAAAAGGATCAAAACAAAACTTAGGACGCCCTAAAATTACCCCTAGTGAAGTTAAAACACGCCTTCAAGGGTTCATTAAATAATGTGAAACTTCCACCAATGGGTTCCCCGGGTATTGGGCTCCCATTCATTTGTGATGAAAAGGAGGAGCATCATGCGGAAAGTTAAAAGAAATATATTATTAAATCCCGGGCCTGCTACTACAACGGATACGGTTAAATATGCACAAGTAGTACCTGATATTTGTCCTCGCGAAGATGAATTCAGTCAAATAATGAATTTCGTTTCCACAGAACTTACAAGTCTAGTAGCAGATACGGAGCAGTATTCAACTGTACTGTTTGGTGGTTCTGGAACTGCAGCAGTAGAATCAATCTTGAGTTCAGTTATGAACGATGGAGTTATAGTAATCATTAATAACGGAGCCTATGGAAAACGAATGTGTGAAATAGCAGAAGCTTATCAGCTAGATTGGGTTGAATTTATAAGCGCAGCTGATCAACCCATTCAACTAGAGTCATTACATTCATTTATTCAAGCATTTCCACGAACTGTTTCTTATCTTGCGGTCGTGCATAATGAAACAACAACGGGATTATTAAACGATATTGAATCGATAGGTGCCATTTGCAAGGAAAAAGGGATTGAATTAATGGTAGATGCAATGAGTTCTTTTGCGGCTATCCCTATTCAAATGAATCGTATGAATATTAGTTATTTAGCAGCTAGCTCTAATAAAAATCTCCAAGGAATGGCAGGAGTCTCATTTGTAGTAGCTAAAAAAAGCAATTTAGAGAAAGAGAAGTTGGAAAAACCATCCAATTATTACTTAAATCTTTATGCTCAATATAAACACTTCACCGAGACAGGCCAAATGCGTTTTACTCCACCTGTACAGACAATATATGCACTAAAACAAGCCATTTTAGAAGTAAAAGAAGAAGGGGTGAAAGAAAGATATGAACGGTATTCTAAGTGTTGGGAATCGCTCATCACGGGCCTCTCTAGATTGGGCTTAAGACATCTCGTTCCTGCTGACCATCATTCAAAAATTATTACAGCGATAGTTGAGCCTACATGTAAAAAGTATGATTTCAACAGTATGCATGATTATTTTTATGCCAACGGGATAACGATCTATCCAGGTAAGCTTAACCATTTTAATTCTTTTAGAGTAGCAAACATCGGTGACCTTACAAACGATGATATTGAAATCTTTTTAACTTTATTGGAGAAGTATCTTCATAGTATTGGGTACCAATCTACAGATGGAATTGATGGATAATAGAATATCTTAGTCAGAGCAAGTGAAAAAATATTCAATTATGATTGAAAATAAAGCTTTACAAAGCCATCCGCCTGAAACATATGAATTTTCCGAAAGTAATTTATGGGATTATGTGAACTAAGTGGCGGGACGATGCTCCATGTTGAAAAAGCTATTCAAAAATCCCGCTTCTTCATCTGCAAAAATTAATTCCTTACTTTCTGAAATTGATCGTGTTTCCTTAATTGCAGCCGATAGTCTGGCAGGCTATATGTAAATTCCCCTCAATAATCCAAATATGGCCATTTTTATCTCGTCAATTTGCATTTTTATAAATTAGAGGATAAAACCATGTTTCAGACAATTAGGAAAACCCATAGGGATTGGCAAAAATTTAATTAGTAGATATCACGTTTCATTAGATTCATGCTTTAATTTTCACTATCTTGCTATTTTATCTCAGTCCCCCTACGTACTGAATTAATAGGGTGTATAATGTAAGGAGAGGTGAGATAAATGACGGACAGTGTCAATAATGGATCTCAAATAAATCATGATTATGAAATGATGACAGATGAAATGTGGCAAGCAATTATTAACAATGATACCTCGTATAATAATCAATTTTTCTATGCTGTAAAGACCACAGTGATCTTCTGTAAACCGTCATGTAAATCTCGCGTTCCGAAAAAGGAAAATGTACGTATTTTTCAAGACGCAGAACAAGCTCTCCAAGCAAATTTCCGCCCTTGTAAACGTTGCAAGCCTACTAATGAGAAATTGCCTGATAGTGAGTGGGTTGCTCTTATCACTGAATACATTGATAAAAATTTCATTGAAAAATTAACTCTAGAAACATTAGCAAATATAACTCACGGAAGTCCCTATCATTTGCATCGAACGTTTAAAAAGATAACAGGTGTCACGCCAGTTGAGTATATCCAGCTGGTTAGAATAAAAGCAGCTAAAGAGTACCTGATTCAAACAAATAATGCGATTGCAGATATCTCTATATGTGCAGGAATGCCTAACACGCCCTATTTTATTACTCTATTTAAAAAGAAAACCGGACAAACACCTGCACAATATCGTGAATTACATCGGTCCATGAAGATAACGGAGGAAATTTAAATTGAGATCAGAGAAAAAACCGACACTTTTTTGGTCTTTGCTAAAATATAAGCATTGGAATTTTTTTATCGCTTCGACATCTAAGGGGCTTGTGTTTGTTGGTTCACAGAACAAACCATTCGAGGAATTGTCTGAATGGGCTAAGAAACGCTTTCCTGGAAGTCCTCTTGTTGAAGTTGGAGAAAAGCTCGAACCTTTTGCGATTGAAATCATCGAGTATCTTGACGGAAAACGGCAAACCTTTACAGTCCCCTTTGATTACAATGGGACACCATTCCAGATGGCAGTCTGGAATGCACTTTGCAAGATTCCGTATGGACAGACAAAGTCCTACTCTGAAATAGCAAACGATATTAATAAACCAGCTGCAGTTCGTGCTGTAGGGACAGCCATCGGAGCTAATCCCGTTTTAATCACTGTTCCCTGTCATCGTGTAGTAGGAAAAAACGGAGCGTTAACGGGCTATCGTGGTGGATTAGAAATGAAGACAAAGCTTTTGGAACTGGAAAGACAGGGTTATATCCAGCAATAAATAAAACTACTATACAATGATTGGAAGCGAGTTTTACCCAGGGAATATAGACAAATCCCTTTTTCGAAAAAGGAATGAAGAAAAAGGGATTGTTCCTATTCGCTGGCCATTAAAGTCAACAAACAAAAAACTCCCAACCAATCGGTTGAGAGTAATATTAACGTTTTAAGAACTGAGGTGCACGAAGAGCGCCTTTAAGACCAACTCTACAGGGGGGATTTGTAAATCCGCTTCGTGATATTTTTAACAGATTTTTCCGAAACAGAAATAGAGACATTTTGAATCACAAACTGGCTTTTTCTAAGATCTTGATTTTTCTCCATTTTCCTTAACCATCTTTATTGGATGGTTTTGTATTAGATGAATGCTTCGTCCCAAATGTAAGCGCCGCTGCTGCAACCCCAAAAAGGAAAGCTGCTTCTTGCTCTTTAAAAAGAACACTAGCAACATTTGGCTCTTTTACTTCAGAATCAATGATTGCAAATTTAGTATCCTTTTGTTTTTGCTACCTCGTCATTTTTGTCAAATATCCCCCATAATAGAACCCGTTAACATTATGATATTCCTCATGCATTTTTTCTTCGTCGAGAAAATTAAAACCATTTACCGATTTTATAAAGATTCCAGAACACCAAAAGACTCGAACACAAATTTATGTTTTTGTGTAAGATTTCTTTTTTAGCATTCCAAATATACGGGGACACGTATTAAATCCCGCTTACATAGCATATGTATAAGGACATGCTATGTGCTTCTTTTAGAGGTTTAATTAATCCCCTTTTCCATTCAATTAGAAAGGAGGAAAATGAATAAGGGTGGAATGGTTCAGTTCTTTCTTAATTGTAAATTTGATTGGAATAAGTACAAATATAGATAATGCAGGTGTTGGAATTGCCTATGGGCTTAAAAATTTTAAAATACCTTATTGGTTCAACCTGATCATTAATGTTATTGGATTCTTTTTTACAATCATTGGGGTATTCTTAGGCTATGTTATTTCACAATTTATTTCACAAAAAGAAACTGGACTAGTATCTTTTTGTATATTGTTCAGCATCGGATTATTCACCATTTATAATGATTGGTTTGTTTATAGAAAAAAAAGTGAGATAAAGATACAAAAGCCTAATATTCGACAGGGTGTTTTCCTAGGTTTTACACTTTCAATCACAAACATTGCTAGCGGACTTGGGGCAACGGTTGCCTATAATTCCGTTATTTGGTCCGTGATATTTAGTATTACTGTTTGGGGTTATATTGCCATTTGGTTTGGAAATTCTGTTGGAAATAAAGTTTTCTCAAAAATCTTAGGTAATTACTCTCCACTTATTGCTGGGTTTATTTTCATGATTATCGGATTTAAGCAATTATTTTAAGCTTTAGTTGAAACTTCCCCTTTAGATCACTCTCAAGCTAATTTAGAACATAACACCTTATTTTTACTAACTTCTAGTTAGTGCCTTTTCTTTGATTAGAGGAAGTAAAGGCTTGCAGTTCATTTTTAAGCATTTAATAATTAAACGACAATTACTGAAAGGATAAAGTTGTAGAGTATGTTAACTCTTATTTTTTCAACTATCGTTTTTTTTGTAGCAACAAACATTGATGACATTTTCCTTTTGATGACTTGGTTCTCACAAGCAAAGACAACAGAACAGAAACGATTTATTGTGGCTGGACAATACTTGGGCTATATTCTGCTTCTTACCATAAGTTTAATTGGAGCATTTGGAGCTTTACTCATTCCTAAAGCATGGATAGGTATACTTGGATTAATTCCTATCTATATTGGAATACAATCACTGGTATCTTTGTACCAAATGAGGAAAGATAATTCTAGTCAATTTGTTTGGTTATTAAAGATTACCACAGTCACATTTGCTAATGGTGTTGATAATATAGGTCTTTATATTCCGTTCTTCTCAACCAATAGTTTATGGAATATTATTCTTATTATGGTTATCTTTTTAGCACTTGTAGCAGTTTTGTGTTATTTAGGTAATGTCCTCGTACACCAACCGTTAATAGCTCAGACTTTAGAACGTAATGGTCACATTATTGTTCCCTTCGTATTAATAGGATTAGGTACTTTTATTTTGATTAAACACGATACGTTCCATTACCTTTTTAGTAATTTCTAATTATCAATTAATTACCAGTCGAAAAAATGACTGGTTTTTTATTTCTAAAACATTGTAACAAGTAAACTCTTGTTCAGACACCAAAAACAAAGGATTCTAAGCGTTTAATTAGTTTGGATAATAAAACCCTAGCTTTGCTTAAAAAGTGGTGTATAAGTCAAATGGAAGAGGGTTTTGCTAATGGAATAATAAATGTGCCAATAATCTTGTTTTACAAGGGGCGATAGAACACCATTACGCTTAGCCTATCTTAATGAAGGCAAAATATTCTAATTACGAAACACAGTCTCCATCCCATAACTATACATCGTTTACGCCATACTCATGCTCCTTATTATTTGAAGCTGTGCGAGTATTAAAGAAGTACAAGAGCGGCTAGGACACGCCGATCTTCAATTGACAATGAATATATATAACCCATGTAACTAACACTCTTAAAAAGCAAACCGCATCAAAATTCCAGAAGGTTATTGAGCTATAATTGGTGATCAAATGCGGCCAAAAAGTATTTTCGTGGTCAAAAGCACTTTTCAGGCATAAAAAAGACCCCCAAGCAATAAGCTTGAGAGCCTTTGAAACGTTGATAATTAACGTTTTGAGAACTGAGGTGCACGACGAGCGCCTTTAAGACCGTATTTTTTACGTTCTTTCATACGAGCGTCACGAGTTAATAGTCCAGCAGCTTTTAGTGTTGGACGGTATTCTGGATCAGCTTGAAGTAACGCACGAGCGATACCGTGGCGGATTGCGCCAGCTTGACCAGTGTAACCTCCACCATTTACATTTACATGAACGTCATAGCTACCTTGAGTTTCAGTAGCTGCTAACGGTTGGTTTACAACTGCACGTAAAGCAGCAAATGGGATATAATCTTCAATTTCACGACCATTGATAATAATTTTACCGTCGCCTGGAACTAAACGAACTCGTGCAACGGAGCTCTTACGACGACCAGTGCCAATATATTGAACCTGTGCCAAGTTAATAACCTCCCCTATAAATTATCCACGAAGTTCGTAAACTTCAGGTTGTTGTGCTTGGTGCTTATGTTCAGCGCCAGCATATACGTGTAATTTCTTGAACATTTGACGGCCAAGAGTGTTCTTTGGAAGCATGCCTTTAATAGCAAGCTCTAACATTCTCTCAGGAAAGTTCGTACGCATTTCGTTAGCAGTTCTTTGTTTTAAACCACCTGGGTGATTTGTGTGACGGTAGTAAATTTTGTCATTTAATTTATTACCAGTTAATTCAATCTTAGCTGCATTTAGAATAATTACATGATCACCAGTATCAACATGTGGTGTAAAAGTTGGTTTATGTTTACCACGTAGGATTGACGCAACTTCACTAGCAAGACGACCTAGAGTTTTGCCTTCTGCATCAATCACGTACCATTTACGTTCGATATTGTTTGCATTCGCCATAAACGTTGTACGCATCATTTTCCCTCCTAAAAATTCCATCTTCATAATTTCATTGGTTTCATTTATCTTAGACACAATAAGTTCCGGGGCTTATCGTGGTTTTAATAACAATACCTTTGCTATGATACACTTTTATACAGCTATTGTCAATAAAATGTTACACCAGGTTTAGTTGTTTTGAAATATTTTTATCAAAAATCTGCTTCACAACGCGACCGAGTGGATCATACAGGTTTTCGGAAAAATATTTGTCTTTAATAAAATACCTTCCACAAATAAAGCCCTTGAGCAGGAGCTGTTCTTCCCGCGAAGGATCGATCCCTCTTTTCCAAAATGTCTGCCATGGAATTCGGGCTTCTTTCTCCAGCTCCGACCTCTAAAAGAGTGCCAACTAATATCCTGACCATATTATACAAAAAACCGTTGCCAACAAATCGAAACTCAAGAGAGCCTTGGCCCTTAATCAGAACAATTTCCTTTAATTCCCTGACTTTATCCTCTACCTCCGTCTTGGCAGAGCAGAAGCTCGTAAAATCATGAGTCCCCATTAAATAAGCTGCCGCTTCCTTCATTGCTGAAATATTCAATGGATAAGGATACTGAAAGGCATAATTTCGGCTAAAAGGATCTCTCTTTGTGGAAAGGCTCATAACATACCGATATTCCTTCCCCTTTGCATCAAATCGGGCATGGAATCCGCCTTCAGCTTCTTCCGTGCTCAAAACGACAACATCATCAGGCAAAAGAGAATTAAGCGCAATATCCCACTTTGGCAGCGGAATATTTAACTCAGAGTCAAAATGAATAACCTGTCCCTTTGCATGGACGCCTGCATCCGTTCTCCCAGAGGCACTAACCTTTATGTCTGCCCCTTTATGAAGTTTTTTCAAGGCATTTTCCAGTTCTCTTTGTACAGTCCGCTTATTCGGCTGGACCTGATAGCCAGAGAATAAAGTTCCATCATAGGTTACTAGACACTTAAACCTTTTCATCATCAAGCCCCATTATGTTCTTAATAAGAATAAAACAATGGTCAAAATTCCAAGCAGAATAATCATTGCTGAATCTGTCAAGCTCCAGCTGAGCTGCCTGTATTTTGTTCTTCCCTCACCGCCGCGGTATCCCCTTGCTTCCATGGCTGTGGCAAGCTCCTCAGCTCGTTTAAAGGAACTGACAAAAAGTGGGATGAGAAGAGGAATAATCGACTTTACCCTGTCTTTAATCGGTCCGCTTGTAAAATCTACCCCTCTTGCTGTCTGCGCCTTCATAATTTTATCTGTCTCCTGCATCAAGGTTGGAATAAATCTTAAAGAGATGGACATCATGAGAGCAAGCTCGTGAACTGGAAACTTAATTTTATTTAAAGGATGCAGCAGACTTTCAAGACCATCTGTAATCTCAATCGGTGTCGTTGTTAACGTCAGGATGGACGTCATTAAGATCAGCAGGAAGAAACGCATGGAAATAAAGAGCCCCATCCTTAATCCCTCTTCATAAATGGTAAACCAGCCTGCTTGAAATAGAATTTTCCCGTCCTTTGTCAAAAACAAATGCAAGAGCAATGTAAAAAGCACGAGCCAAAGAACAGGTTTCAGACCTGAAAGAATGAATCGCAAAGGAACTTTAGACATTGACACCATTAAAAAAGTATAAATTAATAATGCCCCATAAGTTAAACTGTTGTTTGCAATAAAAACGATACATACAAATAGAAAAATCACTATAAGCTTGGATCGTGGATCCATTCGATGAATAACAGACTGAGCTGGTACGTAGCGGCCAAAAATCATTTTCTCCATCATTTTTGGTCACCCCTCTTTATGACAGCAGCGATTTCTTCTGTTAGCTTTTCAACCGATAAGCAAGTTTTTGGAAATTTCATTTGGAATGCCTTTTCAATTTTTTGCTGGAAACGGACAACCTCTGGCACATCTAATCCAAGCTCAATTAAACCTTCAGGCATTGAAAAAATCTCTTCGGGTGTTCCTTTTTTGTACACTTCTCCCTTATGCATAATCACAATTTGATCTGCATATCTGGAAGCATCCTCCATACTATGAGTGACTAGAATGGTTGATAGGTTTCTTTCCTGATGAAGCGCGTGGAACATATCCATTATTTCCTTCCGCCCTCTTGGATCAAGGCCTGCAGTAGGCTCGTCCAGGACGATCACATCCGGCTCCATCGCAAGTACTCCAGCAATCGCAACCCTCCGCATTTGCCCGCCAGATAAGTCAAACGGGGACTTTTCGAGAATTTCGTCTGCAAGCCCTACTTGCTTGATGGCAATTCTAGCCCTTTTCTTCGCTTCCTCCTCGGAAACGCCGAAATTCATTGGCCCAAAGCAAATATCCTTCTCAACCGTTTCTTCAAACAATTGATGCTCCGGAAACTGAAAGACAATGCCAACCTTTTGCCGAACTTCTCTAAGATTTTTTTGCTTTTTTTCTGAAGTAATTTCTTTCTCGCCAATCAAGACTTTTCCCGCGGTTGGTCTTAGCAGTGCATTTAGGTGCTGAAGAACAGTAGATTTACCGGAGCCTGTATGCCCAATTATCGCCAGAAACGTTCCAGACGGAATATTAATGGAGACATCCTTTATGGCTAAATGTTCAAAAGGGGTATTTACCTGATAGCGATATTCTACTTTTTGCAGTGAGATGTCCATAGCTCAGTCACCAACTCTTCTTCAGATAAAAAATGCCTTGATAAGGAGATTCCTTGTTCCTTTAATAGCTTACTCATTTTGACTGGAAAAGGAATATCTAAACCGAGTTTCACCAGCTCTTCATCCATTTGGAAAATTTCCCCTGGCGCCCCCTCTTTGTACAGCTTACCTTTGTTCATCACAATAATTCGATCAGCTTTTGCAGCCTCTTCTAAGTCATGGGTAATGGAAATGACGGTCATATTATGGGTTTCTTTTAACTCCCTAACCGTTTCTAGAACCTCTTCCCTGCCCCTTGGATCCAGCATGGATGTTGCTTCATCTAAAATAATAATGGAAGGCCTAAGAGCAATGACACCTGCAATAGCCACCCTTTGTTTCTGACCACCTGATAGATGGTGCGGCTCTTGATCAAGAAATTGCGCCATTTTCACTTTTTCTAAGGAACTATGAACTCTTTCTATCATTTCATCTCTAGCAATTCCGTTATTTTCTAAACCAAAAGCCACATCATCCTGAACAGTCGTCCCAACAAACTGATTATCTGGGTTTTGAAAGACCATTCCTATAATTTTTCGAGTATCCCAGACCGTCTCTTCAGTTAATGGGATCCCATTCACAGTAATGGAACCTTCCTGTGAGTACTGCAATCCATTTAATAGCTTCGCTAGCGTAGATTTACCAGAACCATTATGACCTACAATCGCAAGCCATTCCCCTTCATAGATCTCAAAAGATACATCGTGAAGAGCATACGGAGCCTGAATATCATATTGAAATGAGACATTTTTAAGCTGGACTAACGGTTTCTTGCTCATAGTTGTTCCTCCCCTCATCTCACTCTTCTCTCTCTATTCTAAACTGTACTGCCAGACAATCAACACCGAAATAGACTTTTAACTATTAAAAAACCCGCCACAATTGGCGAGCCTCAATAGTATGACAGTGGATATATAATGCTGATAACAATATTTCAGAATTTACACTTCCCTCACAAAGGAAACAATAATTTCTAAACTTATATCTGTTATCTGAGCTGTATAAAATGCCAAAGCTGTCTCCCTATTAAAAGCCCATACAACATTTGTCATTTTACTTTATTTAAAAAGTCTGCACCTTTCCGAAAAAAACAGGCCCCACCTGTTATACGCAAACTAAAAAACTCGGAAAGGTGCAAGAGCTAGACGAGTCATACAAGTGATATATGAAAAATAGATCACTTAGCCAACGCCTATAAGTACGCTCATCGTAACACTCACTTTTTACTTAAATTCCTCGGATGCCACAATTAGGCAGAAGGTCATTTTACAAAAAAGGGGCAATGAACAAGTTTCTGAACAAACTGTCTCTCGCCCCTTTTTGTTAAAAAATTATACTAACTCGATGATGACCATTGGTGCTCCGTCTCCACGACGAGGTCCAAGCTTCATAATACGAGTATATCCACCTTGGCGCTCTTCAAAGCGAGAAGCGATATCGCTGAATAATTTTTGTACAGCATCTTGATTCGTTTCAGCGTTAGCTACCTCGTTGCGCACATATGCAGCTGCTTGACGACGAGCATGTAAATCGCCACGTTTTCCAAGAGTGATCAATTTCTCAACAACTGAACGAAGTTCTTTCGCACGAGCTTCAGTTGTTTCAATACGCTCGTTGATGATTAAGTCTGTTGCTAAGTCACGTAACATAGCTTTACGTTGAGAGCTAGTACGTCCTAACTTTCTGTATCCCATGAAAGTTTCCCTCCTTTGTTGAAGTGATTCTTTAAGCTATTGTAGCTACTTGAAAATGCTTCAAAGCGTCTAGCTTATCAATCATCTTTTCGTAGGCCTAATCCAAGCTCTTCTAGTTTGTGTTTAACTTCCTCAAGAGACTTTCTGCCTAAGTTACGAACCTTCATCATATCTTCTTCCGTTTTATTAGCTAACTCTTGAACGGTATTGATACCAGCACGTTTTAAACAGTTATATGAACGAACAGATAAATCTAGTTCTTCGATTGTCATCTCAAGTACTTTTTCTTTTTGATCTTCTTCTTTTTCAACCATAATTTCAGCATTTTGAGCTTCATCAGTTAAACCAACGAAGATATTTAAATGCTCGGTTAAAACCTTAGCACCAAGTGCAACCGCATCTTGAGGACCAGTACTTCCGTCAGTCCAAACGTCAAATGTTAACTTATCGTAGTTAGTCATTTGGCCTACGCGTGTATTTTCTACTTGGAAAGAAACACGCGAAACTGGTGTATAGATTGAATCAATTGGTATGACGCCAATCGGCTGATCTTCTCTTTTATTTTGGACAGCCGGCGTATATCCACGTCCGCGCTTAGCAGTTAAACGCATACGCAAATGACCATTTGTTCCTAAAGTCGCGATGTGAAGATCTGGATTTAGAATTTCAACATCACTGTCATGAGTAATATCAGCGGCCTTAACAGCACCTTCACCCTGTACATCAAGCTCAAGCGTCTTCTCTTCATCAGAGTAGATCTTAAGTGCAAGCTTTTTGATGTTCAAAATAATAGATGTTACATCTTCTACGACGCCTTCAATTGTTGAGAACTCATGAAGTACCCCATCAATTTGAATTGATGTAACTGCGGCACCAGGAAGTGAGGATAAAAGGATACGACGTAAGGAGTTACCCAAAGTTGTACCATATCCACGCTCAAGTGGCTCTACAACGAACTTCCCGTACTTGGCATCATCGCTGATCTCAACCGTTTCGATTTTTGGTTTTTCTATTTCGATCATGAAAATACACCCTCCTTCAAAACGTCGAAACCCCGGCTATATTCATAACCGAAATTCCCCATGTATACGTTCCCGTTTTGCGCACAACAACTTGAATAATAGTCTGTATAAAAGCAAGAAAATTTTCCATCATATCCCATTATAGACAAGGATACAAAATTTATACAGAAAAATTAAACGCGGCGACGTTTTGGTGGACGGCATCCATTATGAGGAACTGGAGTTACGTCTCTAATTGCAGTAACTTCTAAACCAGCAGCTTGAAGTGCACGAATTGCAGCTTCACGGCCTGCACCAGGTCCTTTAACAGTTACTTCTAGAGTTTTCATTCCATGCTCCATAGAAGACTTCGCTGCAGTTTCTGCTGCCATTTGAGCTGCGAAAGGAGTAGATTTACGAGAACCTTTAAACCCTAATGCGCCAGCGCTTGACCATGAAAGTGCATTCCCATGAGCGTCTGTAATAGTTACAATTGTGTTATTGAAAGTAGAACGAATGTGAGCAACACCTTGTTCAATATTCTTTTTCACACGGCGTTTGCGTGTATTAGTTTTACGTGCCATTTAAAGTACCTCCTTTACTGATTATTTCTTCTTGTTCGCTACAGTCTTACGAGGACCTTTGCGTGTACGAGCATTGTTCTTAGTATTTTGTCCACGAACAGGTAAACCACGACGGTGACGAAGACCGCGGTAGCAGCCGATTTCCATTAAACGCTTGATGTTAAGTGATACTTCACGACGAAGGTCACCTTCAACTTTTAATTTATCGATGACTTCACGGATTTTATTTAATTCGTCTTCTGTTAAATCACGAACACGAGTATCTTCAGAAACACCAGCCTCTGATAAAACTTTCTTAGCTGTTTCTTTACCAATCCCATAGATGTAAGTTAATGAGATTACTACACGTTTTTCACGTGGAATATCTACACCAGCAATACGTGCCATTCTTTGCGCACCTCCTTGTTTTTAGCCTTGTTTTTGTTTATGTTTAGGGTTTTCACAGATAACCATAACTTTGCCACGTCTGCGGATAACTTTACACTTTTCGCAGATTGGCTTAACTGATGGTCTTACTTTCATTATCCTAACCTCCTTAGTAGTACGGAGTGCAGTGGTTATTTAAAACGATAAGTGATTCTTCCGCGTGTTAAGTCATATGGAGAAAGCTCAACTGTTACCTTATCTCCTGGCAGAATTCGAATGAAGTGCATACGAATTTTTCCAGAAACATGAGCTAGTACAGTATGACCATTCTCTAATTCTACTTTAAACATGGCATTTGGCAAAGTGTCAACAACAGTACCTTCTATTTCAATTACATCGTCTTTCGCCATCGAACAAGTCCCCCTTTTTCAAATATATACGAATTCATTTCTTCACTTTAACATAATAGTCAAAGTGTATTGCATCCATTACACAACCGGATTCTTGTAATCTTCCTGAACTTCTGGAGATGCTTGATCAATGAAATTACAGATGCAGTCTGGTTTATTCTTAAGATGAAGATTAAAAAATCATCATCAGTCTTAAAAAATTATAGGCCATACAACAACCTTAATATTATATCACATCGATAGCATCAAGTCCGCAAAGAACCAATACGGTTTGACTAAAAGTAGAACAAATTGCATGGACTGCGAGATTACAACCTGGCTTAAACTTTGGTAAGAATCTCATAGCCTGTGTCGGTGATCGCAATTGTATGCTCAAAATGGGCACACATTTTTCCGTCAACCGTTACAACTGTCCAATTGTCTTCTAACGTTTTCACATATCGGCTTCCTGCATTCACCATGGGTTCAATACAAAGAACCATTCCTGGTTTTAAACGCGGGCCCTTATCTGGGGGACCATAATGAGGAATTTGCGGATCCTCATGTAAGTCTTGCCCGATTCCATGACCCACATACTCACGTACAATGGAAAAACCAAATGATTCCGCATACGTTTGAATCGCATGTGAGATGTTCGACAGACGTACACCTGGTTTTGCTTCCATAAGGCCCTTATATAAAGATTCCTCGGTCACATCAAGAAGTGTCTGAGTCTCCTTATCAATTGAACCTACCGGATACGTCCAAGCTGAATCACCATGATAACCGTTATATTTAGCACCGATATCAACGCTAATAATATCGCCATTCTTTAATACCCGATTACTAGGAATGCCATGGACAAGCTCATTGTTAACTGAAGCACAAACGCTGCCGCGAAAGCCATTATAACCTTTAAAGGATGGTATTGCATCATGTTTTCGAATAAACTTTTCTGCAATTGCATCTAGCTCTAAAGTTGTAATGCCGGGTGCAATATGTTTTTTCAGTTCTTCATGAGTAAGTGCTACAATTTTTCCAGCCTCGCGCATGATTTCAATTTCACGCGGTGTTTTGCAAATGATCATTATTGCAAGCCCTCGAGTAATTGATCTACATCAGAAAATACTTTATCTATTTCCTGCTGCCCATCAATATTGCGCAAATAGCCTTTTGTTTCATAAAAATCGAGCAGTGGTTTTGTTTGCTTAATATTAACATCTAAGCGATTCTTCACAGTATCCTCATTATCATCAGCACGCTGATACAGCTCTCCGTCGCAGCGATCGCATACTCCCTCTTTTGCAGGAGGATTGAAAACAAGATGATAAGTAGCACCGCAATCTTTACAGATGCGACGGCCAGTTAGGCGATCCATAAGAATACTATTATCAACATCAATATTAATCACGTAGTTAATCTGTTTATTTAATCCCACAAGGATGTTTTCTAATGCTTCTGCTTGAGCAACAGTTCTAGGAAAGCCATCGAGCAGGAAGCCATTCTGGCAGTCATCCTTGGATAATCTTTCGCGGACAATACCAATAGTAACCTCATCAGGAACAAGTTCGCCTTTGTCCATGAATGATTTCGCCTGAAGGCCAAGTTCCGTTTCATCCTTAATGGCTGCACGGAACATATCTCCAGTAGAGATATGAGGGATGCCGTATTTAGCGACAATCTTTTCTGCTTGTGTACCTTTTCCGGCACCAGGGAGCCCCATTAATACTAGGTTCATGTGAAATCCCCCTAAATCTGATTGGCTTTTAGGGACCTCCATGGTTCCCTAAAAACCAAATTATTTAATAAAGCCTTTATAGTGACGTTTAACAAGCTGAGCCTCTAGCTGCTTCATCGTTTCTAGTGCAACACCGACAACAATGAGTAAGCTAGTTCCACCGATTTGAGCTGATTCCGGCAATCCAGCAATATTAATGAATAGAACTGGTAAGATCGCAATAGCTGTTAGGAAGATGGCACCTACAAATGTTAAACGGTATAGAACGCGTGTTAAATACTCTTGCGTATTCTTTCCTGGACGAATACCAGGAATATATCCACCTTGCTTCTTCAAGTTATCAGAAACCTGTTCCGGATTCACTTGAATGAAAGCGTAGAAATAAGTAAAGGCAATGATAAGAGCACTGTACACTACCATACCAATTGGATGTGAGTAATCAAATACTCGTTGAATCCAGAGTGTTACATCATTTTGCTCGAAGAACGAGGCAATTGTTCTAGGAGTAACGATAAAAGAAACAGCGAAGATAACCGGAATAACACCAGCAGCGTTTACTTTTAAAGGTAAGTGTGAGGATTGACCTCCAACAGGGCTTTTGCCTGCTACCATTCTTTTTGCATACTGAATAGGAATTTTCCTTAAAGCCTGCTGAATAAAAATGGTACCTACAATGATAGCAACAACAGCAACAACAATTAATACGACTGTAACGATGCGAAGGAATAGCTGCTCTCCAGCATTTTCAAATTGCTGAGCGTAGATTTGGTTAATCGTTGATGGAATACCAGCTACGATCCCAGCAAAGATGATAATAGAGATTCCATTCCCTACACCTTTAGAAGTAATTTGTTCACCTAACCACATTAAGAATGCAGTTCCAGCCGTTAATACAGTTGTAATTAGAAGATAACTTCCAATACCTGGATTTTCAATTAACTGCCCACCTGCTAGGTTATTAAACCCATAGGACATACCAAAGCCTTGGATGAAACCAAGCACAATTGTAAAATAGCGGGTAAACTGAGCTAACTTTCGGCGTCCCACTTCTCCTTGCTTTGACCATTCAGTAAACTTAGGAACAACATCCATTTGTAATAACTGAATGATAATGGATGCCGTGATATACGGCATGATTCCCATTGCCAGTATGGAGAAATTCATTAGTGCTCCGCCGCCAAATGTATTTAGAAGTCCAAATACATTAAATTGGTCCTGTGACTTCAAAAACTCCGCATTCACGCCTGGTACCGGTATAAATGTACCGATGCGGAATACAACCAGCATTAAAAGGGTGAATATGATCTTTCTTCTTATATCACCCACGCGCATAAAATTGGAGATTGTCTGAAACATTAAATCACCTCAGTTTGACCGCCGGCAGCTTCAATCGCTTCCTTTGCAGCAGAGGAGAATTTATGAGCTTTAACAGTAAGCTTTTTCTCAACTTTGCCTTTTGCAAGAATCTTGATTCCTGCTTTTTCGTTGCTTACTACACCTGTTTCGATAAGAAGTTCAGGAGTTACTTCCGTTCCTTCTTCAAAACGATTTAGAGCATCAAGGTTCACTACCGCATATTCCTTACGGTTAATGTTTGTAAAACCACGTTTTGGTAAACGTTGGAATAAAGGTGTTTGACCACCCTCGAATCCAGGGCGTACACCGCCGCCAGAACGAGCATTTTGACCTTTATGACCTTTACCAGCAGTTTTACCATTACCAGAACCGATTCCACGGCCTTTGCGTTTACGCTCCCCGCGTGAACCTTCTGCAGGCTTTAATTCATGAAGTTTCATGTTGGCACCTCCTTATTTTGTAGAAGAGTGAATATTATATTTCTTTTACCGTAACAAGGTGAGCAACTTTATTGATCATTCCGCGAATAGCCGGATTGTCTTGATGCTCAACTGTTTGGTGCATTTTACGTAAGCCAAGAGCTTTAACTGTTTCGCGTTGGTCCCCTGGGCGGCCAATCACGCTGCGAGTGAGGGTAATTTCTAGTTTATTCGCCATTTGATTTCCCTCCTTATCCTAACAGTTCTTCTACTGATTTACCACGTAATTTAGCTACGTCCTCAGCACGTTTTAATTGTGTTAAACCGTTCAAAGTAGCTCGAACCATGTTGATTGGTGTGTTTGTTCCTAAAGATTTAGAAAGAATATCACCAACACCAGCTAATTCAAGTACCGCACGAACTGGTCCACCAGCGATAACTCCAGTACCTTCATATGCAGGCTTTAGAAGTACTTCCCCTGCACCGAAGTTACCAATAACTTGGTGAGGAATCGTTGTTCCAACCATTGGTACTTCGATTAAGTTTTTCTTAGCATCTTCAATCGCTTTACGGATTGCTTCTGGTACTTCTTGTGCTTTACCAGTACCAAAGCCGACATGACCGTTTTTGTCACCTACTACTACAAGAGCAGAGAAACGAAAACGACGTCCACCTTTAACAACCTTCGCTACACGATTAACCGTAACTACGCGTTCTTCAAGTTCAAGTTTGTTTGGATCAATACGACGCATCTTTTTGTGTCCCTCCTTTGTCTATTAAAATTCTAAACCGTTTTCGCGAGCAGCATCAGCTAATGCTTTTACGCGGCCATGATAGAGGTAACCTCCACGGTCAAATACGACAGCTTTGATTCCTTTTTCAACTGCACGCTTTGCAACTAATTCTCCGACCTTAACTGCTGCATCAACGTTGCCTGCAGATTCTAGACTTACTTCTTTATCTAAAGTAGAAGCACTTGCTAAAGTAACTCCCTTTACATCGTCAACTAATTGAGCATAAATATGCTTATTAGAGCGGAACACGTTTAAACGAGGACGAGCTTCAGTTCCAGAAAGTTTAGCGCGTACACGGCCATGTCTTTTCTTACGAACTGCATTTTTGTCAGCCTTCGTAATCATTTAAGTCACTCCTTTCGTTTACCTATGCGGCATTACTTACCAGTTTTACCTTCTTTACGACGCACATATTCGCCTTCATAGCGGATACCTTTTCCTTTGTAAGGCTCTGGAGGACGAACATCACGAATGTTAGCCGCTAAAGCACCAACACGTTCTTTGTTGATTCCTTTAACGATAACCTTTGTGTTAGATGGAACTTCTACTTCCACGCCAGCTTCAGGTTCAATTTCAACAGGATGAGAGTATCCTACGTTTAGTACAAGTTTAGTACCTTGCTTTTGAGCACGGTATCCGACCCCGATTAGCTCAAGACCTTTTTCAAAACCTTTGGATACACCTTCAACCATGTTAGAAAGTAATGCACGAGTTGTACCGTGTAAAGTACGGTGTTCTTTCGATTCAGATGGACGAGAAACAGTTAGTACATTCTCTTCCAGTTGGATCGTCATGTCCGGGCTGAATGAACGAGTAAGTTCACCTTTAGGACCCTTTACTGTAACTGTGTTTTTACTATCGATGTTAATTGTAACACCAGTTGGAACTTCAATTGGTTTTTTACCTATACGAGACATTTATTGCACCTCCATTCATTAAGAAAGTCTATTACCAAACGTATGCTAAAACTTCTCCGCCAACTTGTTTTGCACGAGCTTCTTTATCAGAAAGAACTCCTTGAGAAGTAGAAACTAGAGCAATTCCAAGGCCGTTAAGTACACGTGGAACTTCATCAGCTTTTGCATATACACGAAGTCCAGGTTTGCTAATACGCTTTAGACCAGTGATTACACGTTCGTTATTAGAACCGTATTTTAAGAAAATGCGGATGATCCCTTGTTTGTTGTCTTCAATAAACTCAACATCGCGTACGAAACCTTCACGCTTAAGGATATCAGCGATTTCTTTTTTGATATTAGAAGCAGGAACTTCTAATTTTTCGTGACGTACCATATTCGCATTACGGATGCGAGTTAGCAAATCTGCAATTGGATCTGTCATGACCATTGTTTTTACCTCCTTCCTAAACCTATAGGTTTACCAGCTAGCTTTTTTCACGCCAGGAATTTGACCTTTATATGCTAATTCACGGAAACAGATACGGCAAAGCTTAAATTTACGGTAAACAGAATGTGGACGTCCGCAACGTTCGCAGCGTGTGTATTCTTGTACCTTATATTTAGGCGTGCGTTTTTGTTTCGCAATCATTGACTTTTTAGCCACGTTTTCGCCTCCCTCTATTTAGCGATTACTTTTGGAACGGCATTCCAAATTGAGTTAAAAGTTCACGAGCTTCTTCATCAGTATTAGCTGTAGTTACGATAACAATATCCATACCACGAACTTTGTTTACTTTATCGTAATCAATCTCAGGGAAGATTAACTGCTCTTTTACACCTAAAGTATAGTTTCCACGTCCGTCAAAAGACTTCTTGGAAATACCGCGGAAGTCACGTACACGTGGAAGTGATACAGAGACTAACTTATCAAAGAACTCATACATACGCTTTCCACGAAGAGTAACTTTCGCACCGATCGGCATACCTTCACGAAGACGGAATCCAGCGATAGAGTTTTTTGCACGAGTAACAACTGGTTTTTGACCAGCAATTAGCGCTAATTCCTCAACCGCATTGTCTAGTGCTTTAGCGTTTTGAACAGCATCACCAACACCCATGTTGATAACGATTTTATCAATCGCAGGTACTTGCATAATTGATTTATAGTTGAACTTGCTCATAAGAGCAGGAGTAATTTCTTTTGTATACTTTTCTTTTAGGCGGCTCATTCATTGTACCTCCCTTCTTCTATAAACTATTTATCTAGAACTTCACCGGATTTTGTTGCTACACGTACTTTTTTGCCATCAACCGTTTTATAGCCTACCCGTGTTGGGTTGCCAGACTTAGGGTCGACAGGCATAACGTTTGATACATGAATCGGAGCCTCTTGGCTAATGATTCCGCCTTGCGGATTCACTTGGGATGGCTTGGAATGTTTTTTCACAATGTTTACTCCTTCAACAAGTACACGGTCTTGTTTAGGAAACGCTGCAAGAATGACACCCGTTTTGCCTTTATCCTTACCAGAGATGACCAAAACTTTGTCACCTTTTTTCACATGCATCAGTAAGCACCTCCTTAAAGGCAATTTAGTTTTAATTATAGAACTTCTGGAGCTAAAGAAATAATTTTCATGAAGTTGCTGTCGCGTAGTTCACGAGCAACAGGTCCGAAGATACGAGTACCACGAGGACCCTTATCGTCACGAATAATTACACATGCGTTTTCATCAAAACGAATGTAAGTACCGTCATTACGGCGTACACCGCTCTTTGTCCGAACAACTACTGCTTTGACAACATCACCTTTTTTAACAACGCCACCTGGTGTTGCTTGTTTCACTGTACAAACGATAATATCACCGATGTTAGCGTATTTGCGGCCAGTGCCACCAAGAACTTTAATTGTAAGTACTTCACGAGCACCAGAGTTGTCTGCAACTTTCAAACGTGATTCCTGTTGAATCATGTGTGTAACCTCCCTTCGGAATTAACTCTTTTCCGAACAATTAGATAATAACTGCTTTTTCTACTACTTCTACAAGACGGAAGCGTTTTGTAGCTGAAAGCGGACGAGTTTCCATAATACGGACAATATCGCCAGTTTTCGCTGTATTTTGCTCATCATGAGCTTTGAATTTTTTAGAGTACTTAACGCGTTTACCGTATAAAGGGTGCTTTTTGTAAGTTTCAACAAGGACAGTAACGGTCTTATCCATTTTGTCTGAAACAACACGCCCAGTGTAAACTTTGCGTTGGTTGCGTTCACTCATTGTGCGAACCTCCTCTCAATTTCACTTTGAAAAACCAATTTCTCTTTCACGAATCACTGTTTTCATACGAGCGATTGATTTGCGCACTTCACGAATACGAGCTGTATTCTCAAGCTGGCCAGTCGCTAACTGAAAGCGAAGATTGAATAATTCTTCTTTTAATGATTTGACTTTTTGTTCAATTTCGGCAGTGGTAAGGTCACGAATATCATTAGCTTTCATTTGATTCACCACCAATTTCTTCTCGTTTTACAAACTTACACTTAAGCGGAAGCTTGTGTGCAGCAAGTCGAAGAGCTTCACGAGCGATTTCTTCAGAAACACCTGCAATTTCGAACATTACTTTCCCAGGCTTAACAACTGCTACCCATCCTTCAGGAGCACCCTTACCGGAACCCATTCGGACTTCTAGAGGCTTGGCAGTGTATGGCTTATGAGGGAATATTTGAATCCAAACTTTACCGCCACGTTTCATGTAACGAGTCATAGCGATACGAGCTGATTCAATTTGACGGTTCGTGATCCATGAAGCTTCAGTAGCCTGTAGACCGAATTCACCGAAATTCACTTCTGTGCCGCCTTTTGATTGACCGCGCATATTTCCACGGTGCACACGACGATATTTTACGCGTTTAGGCAGTAACATATTATTTGCCTCCTTCCTCAGATTTCTTCTTCGTAGGAAGGACCTCTCCACGATAAATCCATACTTTCACACCAAGCTTACCGTAAGTTGTATCAGCTTCAGCTGTCGCATAATCGATATCAGCACGAAGAGTATGAAGTGGAACTGTTCCTTCGCTGTAAGATTCAGAACGAGCGATATCAGCACCGCCTAAGCGTCCAGATACCATTGTTTTGATACCTTTCGCACCAGCGCGCATTGCACGTTGAATAGTTTGTTTTTGAGCACGACGGAAAGATACGCGGTTTTCTAATTGACGAGCAATGTTTTCCGCAACTAATTTCGCATCGATATCAGCTTTTTTGATTTCAAGAATATTGATGTGTACACGTTTGCCAGTAAGTGAGTTAAGAGCTTTACGAAGTGCTTCAACTTCAGTACCACCTTTACCAATAACCATTCCTGGCTTGGCAGTGTGAATAGTGATGTTTAGACGATTAGCTGCACGTTCGATTTCTACTTTTGATACAGAAGCATCCTTCAGACGCTTTGTGATGTACTCACGAACTTTAAGGTCTTCGTGTAAAAGATCAGCATAGTCTTTGCCTGCGTACCATTTTGATTCCCAATCACGGATAACACCGATACGCAAACCGACTGGATTTACTTTTTGACCCACTGATTATCCCTCCTTCTTTTCTGATAAAACGATAGTAATATGGCTAGTACGTTTGTTAATTTGGCTTGCACGGCCCATTGCACGAGGACGGAAACGTTTAAGTGTTGGTCCTTCGTCAACGAAAGCTTGAGCAACCACTAAATTGTTAACGTCCATTTCGTAGTTGTGCTCTGCGTTTGCTAATGCAGATTTCAAAACCTTCTCTACGATTGGAGAAGCAGCTTTTGGAGTTAAGTTCAAAATTGCTACTGCTTCACCTACTTGCTTTCCTCGAATTAAATCTACGACTAAACGAGCTTTACGAGGAGCAATACGAACTGTTCTTGCAACAGCTTTAGCTTGCATAAGAATGCCCTCCTCTCATTAACGTCTTGTTTTCTTATCATCATTGCCATGCCCTTTGTAAGCGCGTGTTGGAGCAAATTCTCCAAGCTTGTGACCTACCATGTCTTCAGTGACATATACAGGAACGTGTTTACGACCATCGTAAACTGCAATTGTGTGTCCGATGAATTGCGGGAAGATCGTAGAACGGCGAGACCAAGTTTTGATAACTTGTTTGCCATCAGTTTCATTTAGCTTTTCGATCTTTGTCATTAAATGATCATCAACAAAAGGTCCTTTTTTTAAGCTGCGACCCATGAGTGAACCTCCCTTCGCGATTGATCTACGGTTCCATACGTGAACCGTAGGACAATCCCGTTATTTTTTACGGCGACGAACAATAAACTTATCCGACTTGTTTGATTTTTTGCGTGTTTTGAAACCAAGTGTTGGTTTGCCCCAAGGAGTCATTGGAGACTTACGTCCGATTGGTGAACGTCCTTCACCACCACCGTGTGGGTGATCGTTAGGGTTCATTACGGATCCACGAACTGCTGGGCGCTTACCTAACCAGCGGGAACGTCCTGCTTTACCGATGTTAATAAGCTCGTGTTGCTCGTTACCTACTTGACCGATAGTTGCACGGCAAGTAGCGAGGATCATACGTACTTCGCCAGAGTTTAGGCGTACAAGAACATATTTACCTTCTTTACCCAGAACTTGAGCAGAAGTACCTGCAGAACGGACTAATTGTCCACCTTTACCAGGTTTTAACTCGATGTTATGGATTACAGTACCCATTGGAATGTTTATTAATGGCAGAGCGTTACCCACTTTAATGTCAGCCTCTGGACCAGACATTACTTCCATACCTACTTCTAGGTTTTTAGGAGCTAGGATGTAGCGCTTTTCACCATCTACATAGTTAATTAGAGCAATTCTTGATGAACGGTTTGGATCGTACTCGATCGTAGCAACGCGTCCTGGAATGCCATCTTTGTTACGTTTAAAGTCGATAATACGATACTGGCGTTTATGACCGCCGGCTTGATGACGAACAGTTATCTTACCTTGGTTGTTGCGGCCAGCTTTTTTGTTCAATGGAGCTAACAGGGATTTTTCGGGTTTATCAGTAGTGATTTCTTCGAAAGTGAATCCTGTCATGCCGCGACGACCGTTAGAGGTAGGTTTATACTTTTTAATCGCCATTTTATTCCCTCCTCTTCAATTAATATTAAACTTCAAAGAATTCGATTTCTTTGCTGTCAGCTGTTAATTTAACAATTGCTTTACGACGTTTGTTTGTGTATCCACCAAAACGTCCCATACGCTTGAATTTACCTTTGTAGTTCATAACGTTTACTTTCTCAACTTTAACACCGAAGATAGTTTCTACAGCATCTTTAACTTGAGTTTTATTAGCTCTAACGTCAACTTCAAACGTATATTTTTTATCGGCCATTAAATCAGAAGAAGCTTCAGTAATTACGGGGCGCTTAATGATATCGCGTGCATCCATTATGCAAGCACCTCCTCTACTTTTTCAACTGCTGCTTTCGTCATGATTAATTTATCATGATTTAAAACGTCCAGAACGTTGATTCCTGTAGCAGTTACAACAGTTACACCAGGAATGTTACGAGCAGATAATGCTACGTTTTCATCAAGGTCAGCTGTTACAATAAGTGCTTTGGATTCAATAGAAAGACCTTTTAAAACACCTTTAAAGTCTTTTGTTTTTGGAGTTTCGAAAGCAAGGCTTTCTAATACTAAAATGTTTTCTGCTAACACTTTAGAAGATAATGCTGATTTGATCGCTAAGCGACGAACCTTCTTAGGAAGCTTGTAGCTGTAGCTACGTGGAACAGGACCAAACACAGTACCACCGCCACGCCATTGTGGTGAACGGATAGAACCTTGACGAGCACGGCCAGTGCCTTTTTGGCGCCATGGCTTGCGACCGCCGCCTGCTACTTCAGATCTGATTTTAGTTTTGTGAGTTCCTTGACGTAAAGAAGCTCTTTGCATAACAACCGCTTCAAATAGAACGTGGTTATTAGGCTCGATACCAAAGATCGTATCATTAAGATCAATTTCACCAACTTGAGAACCGCTTTGGTTAAATAATGCTACTTTCGGCATTCTTATTTCCTCCTTTCCGACTTATTACTATGCTTTTACCGCACTTTTGATTTTTAATAAAGATTTTTTAGCTCCAGGTACATTACCTTTAATTAATAATAGGTTACGTTCAACGTCAACTTTTACAATTTCAAGGTTTTGTACTGTAACTTGCTCTCCGCCCATACGTCCTGGTAATAATTTACCTTTGAATACACGGTTTGGAGCAACAGGTCCCATTGAACCAACACGACGGTGGTAACGTGAACCGTGAGACATTGGTCCGCGGGATTGTCCGTGGCGTTTAATTGCACCTTGGAAACCTTTACCCTTTGAGATTCCTGTTACATCAACAGTTTCACCTGTTGCGAAAATATCAACTTTGACTTCTTGACCAACTTCATATTCTCCTAAATTCACTCCGCGTAATTCACGAACGAAGCGCTTAGGAGCAGTGTTAGCTTTAGCAACATGGCCCTTTTCAGGTTTGTTAGATAGCTTCTCGCGTTTGTCGTCAAATCCGATTTGGATTGCTTCGTAGCCGTCAGTTTCAACTGATTTCTTTTGAAGAACAACGTTTGCAGCTGCCTCAACTACTGTTACCGGGATAAGATCACCGTTTTCAGCGAACACTTGAGTCATACCAATCTTTCTTCCTAAGATTCCTTTGGTCATTTCAGTCACACCTCCTAGATAGTTAAGTTAAATTTATTTCATTAAAGTTTGATTTCGATATCTACACCTGATGGTAAATCTAAACGCATTAGTGAATCTACCGTTTGTGGTGTTGGGTTAACGATGTCGATTAGACGTTTGTGCGTACGCATTTCGAACTGCTCACGAGAATCTTTGTACTTATGAACCGCACGAAGGATTGTGTAGATAGACTTTTCAGTCGGTAATGGAATCGGACCAGATACAGCCGCACCAGAACGTTTTGCAGTCTCAACAATCTTTTCAGCAGATTGATCAAGGATTCTGTGATCATACGCTTTTAAACGAATACGAATTTTTTGTTTTGCCATTATTTTCCCTCCTTTTCGCCTATTTTAAAATAGACATTCTCCGTGAAAATTTCCCACACACTCGCCATGGCAAAGCGGCCGGGTGTGTCAGCAACCTTTCACTTCATCGCAGTCAAAGACCAACATTGTCTATTATACAGAAAACACAAGTCAATTGCAACACTAAATACTGCAATTTCTAGATGTCTTTCACACTCGTATTATTATAGCGGCATTCATTCATTTTTTCAAGCGTGACTGGAAGAATCCAATAATTTCATAAATCTATTCTCATTTCATTTTTGATATCAACATTAATTAAATTCACCATATATATAGAAGAAACAGAGTTATTTCCTTAGTCTCTATAAAATAATGCAAAATAAAAAACCAGATGGATCGTCACCCACCTGGTTTTATTATAAATTAATTATTCAACGATTGTAGCAACAACGCCAGCGCCTACTGTACGTCCACCTTCACGAATTGAGAACTTAGTTCCTTCTTCGATAGCGATTGGAGCGATAAGCTCAACGTGCATTTCAATGTTATCTCCAGGCATAACCATTTCTACGCCTTCAGGAAGATTACAAATACCAGTTACGTCAGTTGTACGGAAGTAGAACTGAGGACGGTAGTTAGTGAAGAATGGAGTATGACGTCCACCCTCTTCTTTAGATAATACGTAAACTTCAGCTTTGAAAACAGTGTGTGGCTTGATTGTACCTGGCTTAGCAAGTACTTGTCCACGTTGGATATCTTCACGAGCTACACCACGAAGAAGAGCACCGATGTTATCTCCAGCTTCAGCGTAGTCTAGTAATTTACGGAACATTTCAACTCCAGTAACTGTAGTTGATTTTGGCTCTTCTGTGAAACCAGTGATTTCAATAACGTCTCCAACTTTAACTACTCCACGCTCAACACGTCCAGTAGCAACAGTTCCACGACCAGTGATTGAGAATACATCCTCAACTGGCATCATGAATGGCTTGTCAGTGTCACGAGTTGGGTTTGGAACATACTCATCAACAGCTGCCATAAGTTCGATAATTTTTTCTTCCCATTCTGCTTCACCTTCAAGAGCTTTAAGAGCTGAACCTTTAACTACAGGAATGTCATCTCCTGGGAAGTCGTATTCAGAAAGAAGGTCACGAACTTCCATTTCTACTAATTCAAGAAGCTCTTCATCGTCAACCATGTCACACTTGTTCATGAACACAACAAGGAAAGGTACACCTACTTGACGAGAAAGAAGGATGTGCTCACGAGTTTGTGGCATTGGGCCGTCAGCAGCAGAAACTACTAAGATTCCGCCGTCCATTTGAGCAGCACCAGTGATCATGTTTTTAACGTAGTCAGCGTGTCCTGGGCAGTCAACGTGTGCATAGTGACGGTTTTCAGTTTCGTACTCAACGTGAGAAGTTGAGATAGTGATTCCACGCTCTTTTTCTTCTGGAGCGTTATCGATTTGGTCGTAACCTTTTGCTTCTCCACCCATTTTCTTTGCAAGTACAGTAGTGATAGCAGCAGTTAAAGTAGTTTTACCATGGTCAACGTGTCCGATTGTACCAATGTTTACATGGGGTTTTGAACGGTCAAATTTAGCTTTAGCCATTAGGAAAATCCTCCTTTAATATATAAAAATTAAGTATTTTTGAGCTGCGAAAGGGTGAATCCTTTTCGCAGCCATGGTGCCTACAATAGTAGTTATACTTGATTAAAAAGGTAAAATCAATTACTTTTATTCACCTTTGTGTTTTTTGATGATTTCTTCAGAAATTGATTTTGGTACTTCTTCGTAATGATCAAATGTCATAGAGAAAACGCCACGACCTTGTGTGCTTGAACGTAATGAAGTAGCGTAACCAAACATTTCTGATAGCGGAACCATTGCACGTACAACTTGAGCGTTGCCGCGAGCTTCCATACCTTCAACGCGACCACGGCGTGAAGTAACGTTACCCATAATATCTCCCATGTATTCTTCAGGGATAATGACTTCAACTTTCATTACCGGCTCAAGAATTACAGGGCTACATTTAGATGCTGCATTTTTCAATGCCATTGATGCAGCAATCTTAAACGCCATTTCAGATGAGTCAACATCATGGTAAGATCCATCAAACAATCTAGCCTTAATATCAACTAATGGGAAGCCAGCAAGGACTCCTCTATCAAGCGCATCTTCAAGACCAGCTTGTACAGGAGCGATATATTCACGAGGAACAACCCCACCGACAATACCATTTACGAATTCAAAGCCTTTACCTTCTTCGTTTGGAGAGAATTCAATCCAAACATGACCATACTGTCCGCGTCCACCAGATTGGCGAGCAAATTTACCTTCAACTGACGCTGAAGCACGGAAAGTTTCACGGTAGGCAACCTGTGGTGCACCAACGTTAGCTTCTACTTTAAATTCACGACGCATACGGTCAACAAGGATATCAAGGTGAAGCTCACCCATACCAGCAATGATAACTTCTCCAGTTTCCTGGTCAGTATGTGCACGGAATGTCGGATCTTCTTCTTGAAGCTTTTGAAGAGCAGTTGTCATCTTATCTTGGTCAGCCTTTGTTTTTGGCTCGATAGATAATTGAATAACTGGCTCTGGGAATTCCATAGATTCTAAGATAACAGGAGCTTTTTCATCACAAAGTGTATCCCCTGTAGTCGTGTCTTTCAAACCTACAGCTGCTGCGATATCTCCAGCATGTACAATCGAAATCTCTTCACGAGAGTTAGCATGCATTTGCAGAATACGTCCTACACGCTCACGCTTGCCTTTCGTTGAGTTTATTACATAAGAACCTGAGTTCAATGTACCAGAGTAAACACGGAAGAATGTAAGTTTACCAACATAAGGGTCAGTCATAACTTTGAAAGCAAGAGCTGAGAACGGCTCGCTGTCATCTGCATGACGCTCTGTTTCTTCTTCTGTATCTGGATTAACACCATTAATAGCTGGAATATCCAGAGGAGACGGAAGATAGTCGATTGCTGCATCAAGCATTTTTTGAACACCTTTGTTTTTGAAAGCAGTTCCGCACATTACTGGATAGAATTCAACGCTAAGAGTAGCTTTACGGATCGCTACTTTTAGCTCTGCCTTAGTGATTTCTTCCCCACCAAGGTATTTTTCCATTAGTTCTTCATCAAGTTCAGCTACTGCTTCAATTAACTTTTCACGATATTCTTCGGCTTGAGCTTGATATTCTTCTGGGATTTCTCCAACTTGGATATCAGTTCCAAGATCGTTGTTGTAGAATGTAGCATCCATTTCAACCAAGTCAATGATACCTTTGAACGTATCTTCAGCACCGATTGGTAATTGAATTGGAGCAGCATTCGCTTGTAGACGATCATGTAGAGTTTTTACAGAATATAAGAAATCTGCACCGAGTTTATCCATTTTGTTAACGAAAACAATACGTGGCACGCCGTAAGTTGTAGCTTGGCGCCATACTGTTTCGGTTTGTGGTTCTACTCCAGATTGAGCATCAAGGACAGTAACTGCACCATCAAGTACACGAAGTGAACGTTCAACTTCAACTGTGAAGTCTACGTGTCCTGGTGTATCGATGATGTTAACGCGGTGACCTTTCCATTGTGCAGTTGTTGCTGCAGATGTAATCGTGATTCCGCGCTCCTGCTCTTGCTCCATCCAGTCCATCTGAGCTCCACCTTCGTGTGTTTCACCGATTTTGTGGATTTTTCCTGTGTAGTAAAGAATACGCTCAGTTGTTGTTGTTTTACCGGCATCGATGTGAGCCATGATCCCGATATTACGAGTATTTTCTAAGGAGAACTCTCTTGCCATTGGGTCTTTCTCCTTCCTAGTATGAGTAATATTTTGTATTGGGTATAAATCCTACCAACGATAGTGAGCAAATGCTTTGTTAGCTTCTGCCATTTTGTGAGTGTCTTCACGTTTCTTAACAGATGCACCAGTATTGTTAGCAGCATCTAGAATTTCGTTAGCTAAACGCTCTTCCATCGTCTTTTCTCCACGTAGACGAGAGTAGTTTACTAACCAGCGAAGACCAAGAGTTGTACGACGATCTGGACGCACCTCTACTGGTACTTGGTAGTTAGATCCGCCGACACGGCGTGCTTTTACTTCAAGTACAGGCATGATGTTTTTAAGCGCTTGATCGAAAACTTCCATTGGCTCTTTTCCAGCGCGCTCGCTAATAATATTAAATGCTGAGTAAAGAATTGCTTGAGATTTACCTCTCTTACCGTCAACCATCATTTTGTTGATAAGTTTGCTAACAAGCTTTGAGTTGTAAATCGGATCCGGTAATACGTCTCTTTTTGCTATAGGACCTTTACGTGGCATATTAGTTCCTCCTTTCAAAAATTCTTTTCTTTATTTTATTGAAATTATTTTTTCGCTGCTTTTGGTCTCTTCTGACCGTATTTAGAACGACTTTGCATACGGTTAGCAACACCAGCTGTGTCTAATGCTCCACGAACGATATGGTAACGTACCCCCGGTAAGTCCTTTACACGTCCGCCACGGATTAGAACAACGCTGTGTTCTTGCAGGTTATGACCGATACCAGGAATATAAGCATTAACCTCGATCCCGTTAGATAAACGTACACGAGCATATTTACGTAATGCTGAGTTTGGTTTTTTCGGAGTCATTGTACCAACACGAGTACATACACCGCGTTTTTGTGGTGAAGAAACATTTGTTTGTGCTTTTTTGAAGCTGTTATAGCCTTTGTTTAGCGCAGGTGATTTTGACTTATCCTCTTTCGTTTGACGAGGCTTGCGCACTAATTGGTTAATTGTAGGCATTGAATTGTCCTCCCTTCACTATTTTGTTTAAGCCCACACATCCAGGTGGTTCATTTTGTTGCAAAAAACAAAGTCTTTGTAGATTCGTTCTACAAAAACAGTTTTTAATTGATAATCGCAACAGCTGCTGCACCAACATCAATTCCACATGCTTTTCCAAGCTTTTTCATGGAGTCTACATAGAGAACCGGAACATTTACTTCAGATGCTTTACTTGCCACATTTGCGATTACTTTCGGGTCTGCATCTTTGGCAATAATAACCTCTTTAGTTGTTCCTGTCTGCAGTGCTTTCACAGTTTGCCTAGTTCCTATTATTACTTCTTTTGCCTGCAATACTTTTTCATAAGACATAAGTGACATCCTCCAAAGTATCCAGTTAATAGGAGCACCTTTGCTATATTACCATCTTCATTTTCGGATGTCAACAAACAATCTTATATTTTTTTAAAAAATATGATGGTAATCCATTTAAAAAACGGTACTGGCCAAGCGGTTTAGCCAGCACCGATCATCTGAATTTATTCTACAGGAACTGCATCCTCAGCCGCCTCTTCCTTCGTGTAAGGCTCAGCTCTGCGATAACGCTGCATTCCAGTTCCAGCTGGGACTAACTTACCAATGATAACATTTTCCTTTAATCCCAGTAGTTCATCACGTTTTCCTTTAATTGCTGCATCTGTAAGAACTCTAGTTGTTTCCTGGAATGATGCAGCAGATAGGAACGAATCTGTTTCAAGTGATGCTTTCGTGATACCTAGTAACACTGGACGTCCTGTTGCAGGAAGCTTACCAGCAAGAAGGGCTTTCTCATTAGCATCTGTAAACTGATGTATGTCAAGAAGTGTCCCTGGCAATACATCTGTTTCAGCTGCATCAATGACACGTACCTTACGAAGCATCTGGCGAACCATTACTTCGATGTGCTTGTCACCAATTTCAACCCCTTGCATACGATAAACCTTCTGTACTTCGCGTAATAAGTATTCTTGAACAGCTGTTACGTCCTTCACTCTGATTAATTCCTTCGGATCAATCGAACCTTCCGTTAATTCCTGTCCGCGTTCTACCTGGTCATTCACCGCTACTTTAAGTCGTGCTGTGTATGGCGCTGAGTATGTGCGGGATTCTACTTCACCTTGGACAACAATCTCATGCTGACGGTCTCTGCCTTCATTAATCCCTACTACAATTCCTTCAATTTCGGAAATAACAGCTACCCCTTTAGGATTACGTGCTTCAAACAATTCTTGGATACGCGGCAAACCTTGTGTAATATCGTCTCCCGCAACTCCACCTGTATGGAATGTACGCATCGTTAACTGTGTTCCAGGCTCACCGATAGATTGAGCAGCGATAATACCTACTGCCTCACCAACTTCAACCTCTTGACCAGTTGCTAGATTGCGGCCATAGCATTTCTTACATACGCCGTGGCGCGTGTTACAAGTAAATGCTGAACGGATCCAAACTTGTTCTATGTTCGCTTCTGTAACCTCTTGAGCAAGGTCTTCCGTAATTAGACCATTTTCAGGTACGATTACTTCTTTAGTTTCCGGATGTTTAATAGCCTTTCTCGCATGTCGGCCAATTAGACGTTCTTCCAAAGTTTCAATCACTTCAGTGCCATCTTTCAACGCACTAATTAGTAAGCCTCTATCCGTACCACAATCATCTTCACGAACAATGACATCTTGAGCAACGTCTACTAGACGACGTGTTAAATAACCTGAGTCCGCTGTTTTTAACGCTGTGTCGGCTAGACCTTTACGAGCACCGTGAGTAGAAATAAAGTATTCCAATACTGTTAAGCCTTCACGGAAACTTGATCTAATTGGTAACTCGATAATTCTACCGGCCGGGTTCGCCATCAGTCCGCGCATACCTGCTAACTGAGTAAAGTTAGATGCGTTACCACGGGCGCCGGAATCACTCATCATAAAGATAGGGTTTGATTTATCAAGTGACTTCATCAATTTCTCTTGAATGGTGTCTTTTGCAGCACTCCAAATGGAGATAACACGATCATAACGCTCATCTTCTGTTATGAGACCGCGTCTAAACTGCTTCATAACATTATCAACTTTTGTTTGTGCCTCTTGGATAATCAGTTCCTTCTCGCCAAGTACCACGATGTCAGAAACACCAACTGTAATACCTGCTTTTGTAGAGTGCTTAAATCCAAGATCCTTCATGCGGTCAAGCATTTTTGATGTTTCAGTAATTTTATAGCGTTTGAAAACTTCAGCAATAATATTACCAAGAATCTTCTTCTTAAACGGATCTACTAGCGGCATTTCACGAATAACCGAAAGTACTTCCTGACCTCTTTCTACAAAATATTTAGCTGGAGTTTCCTCCTCTAAATTTTGTCTAGTAGGCTCGTTTATATAAGGGAAGGATGCCGGCAAAATTTCATTGAAGATTAGCTTTCCTACTGTTGTAACAAGGAGCTTCTGATTTTGCTCCGGTGTAAATGTTGGATTTTTCAAGGATCCAGCATGAACTGCCACACGTGTATGCAGGTGGACATATCCATTCTGATACGCGAGCAACGCTTCATTTACATCCTTAAAAATCATCCCTTCTCCAACTGCGCCATCTCTTTCAAGAGTCAAGTAGTAGTTTCCTAATACCATGTCCTGAGAAGGAGTTACAACTGGTTTTCCATCTTTCGGATTCAAAATGTTTTGAGCTGCAAGCATTAACAGACGTGCTTCAGCTTGTGCTTCTGATGAAAGTGGAACGTGAACCGCCATTTGGTCACCATCGAAGTCAGCGTTATAGGCTGTACAAACGAGCGGATGAAGACGAATAGCACGGCCTTCAACTAATGTTGGTTCAAACGCTTGAATTCCTAATCTATGAAGAGTAGGGGCACGGTTCAGAAGAACTGGATGTTCTTTAATAACACTTTCTAAAACATCCCAAACCTCTGGCTGAACACGTTCAATTTTGCGTTTGGCCGATTTAATATTATGAGATAAGCCCTTTTCGACTAACTCTTTCATAACGAATGGCTTAAATAACTCTAATGCCATTTCTTTCGGAAGTCCGCACTGATACATCTTTAAGTTAGGTCCTACAACGATAACCGAACGGCCAGAGTAGTCAACACGTTTTCCTAATAGGTTTTGACGGAAGCGTCCCTGCTTACCTTTTAACATGTGAGATAGTGATTTTAATGGACGGTTACCAGGTCCTGTAACAGGTCTGCCACGGCGGCCATTATCAATTAAAGCATCTACGGCTTCTTGGAGCATACGCTTTTCGTTTTGAACAATGATACTAGGCGCACCAAGATCCAATAAACGTTTTAGACGATTATTTCTATTAATCACACGACGGTATAAATCATTTAGGTCAGATGTAGCGAAACGGCCGCCATCAAGCTGAACCATCGGACGAAGCTCCGGCGGGATAACAGGGAGTACATCAAGGATCATCCAAGATGGCTCATTGCCTGAACCACGGAAAGCTTCCAATACTTCTAAACGCTTAATAGCACGTGTTCTTCGCTGTCCTTGTGCGGTTCTTAGCTCATCTTTTAAAATGTCAACTTCTTTATTTAAATCAATATCTGAAAGAAGTTTTTTAATGGATTCAGCACCCATAGAAGCTTGAAACTTATTTCCGTATTTTTCACGATATGCCCGGTATTCCTTTTCCGAAAGCAATTGCTTTCTCTCGAGGGCCGTGTCACCTGCATCAGTCACTACGTAAGACGCAAAGTAAATGACTTCTTCCAAAGCACGCGGAGACATATCAAGAACAAGTCCCATTCTGCTTGGGATTCCTTTGAAATACCAGATGTGGGAAACAGGAGCAGCAAGCTCAATATGACCCATTCTTTCACGACGCACCTTTGCACGCGTAACCTCAACGCCGCATCGGTCACAAACTACACCTTTATAGCGTACACGTTTGTATTTTCCGCAATGACATTCCCAGTCCTTTGTTGGTCCGAAAATTCGTTCACAGAATAAACCGTCTTTTTCAGGTTTTAACGTACGATAGTTAATCGTTTCAGGCTTTTTTACCTCACCATGTGACCACGAACGGATCTTATCTGGTGAAGCAAGGCCGATTTTCATATACTCAAAATTGTTTACATCTATCAAGGGGCCTACCTCCCTTTTTATCTCCGGGCTATGCCCATTTTGCCCATAAAAAGCAATTGGGGTGCAATGATAATGTTCATCAGCCCCGCTTAAATATGCGAAGGCTGTGAACTAATATTAAATTTTATCCGTAACCTACTCTTTAGTAACAACTTCTTCAGCTTCTGAGTTTTGCGGTTCAGGAGCAATTGTGAAGGATTCAGCTTGCTGCATATCCTCTTCATCCTCCGTATCACGCATTTCAATTTCTTTCTCATCACCTGAAAGAATCTTAACATCCATACCTAGACTTTGAAGTTCTTTAATTAATACTTTAAATGACTCAGGTACTCCAGGCTCTGGAACGTTTTCGCCTTTGACGATGGCTTCATACGTTTTCACACGTCCTACAACATCATCCGATTTAACCGTTAAGATTTCCTGCAATGTATAAGCAGCGCCATACGCTTCAAGCGCCCATACTTCCATCTCTCCGAAACGCTGTCCGCCAAATTGAGCTTTACCGCCCAACGGCTGCTGTGTAACAAGAGAGTATGGACCTGTCGAACGAGCATGAAGTTTATCATCAACCATGTGAGCAAGCTTAATCATATACATGACACCAACAGATACCCGGTTGTCAAAAGGCTCTCCTGATCGTCCATCATATAGGACTGTTTTCGCATCACGCGCCATTCCAGCCTCTTCAATAGTTGCCCAAACATCTTCTTCAGTTGCACCATCAAATACAGGAGAAGCAACGTGGATGCCCAAAGATCTGGCAGCCATACCAAGATGCAGCTCAAGCACCTGTCCAATGTTCATACGTGATGGTACCCCTAATGGGTTTAACATAATGTCAACAGGTGTTCCGTCCGGCATATAAGGCATATCTTCTTCTGGTAAAATTCTAGAGATAACCCCTTTGTTACCATGTCGTCCGGCCATCTTATCCCCTTCGGAGATTTTACGCTTTTGAACAATGTAAACACGCACGAGTTGATTTACACCTGGAGGCAGCTCATCTCCATCTTCTCGATTAAAGACTTTAACATCCAGAACGATTCCGCCGCCGCCGTGTGGAACACGAAGGGAAGTATCACGGACTTCTCGAGCCTTTTCACCAAAGATAGCATGTAATAATCTTTCTTCCGCAGTAAGTTCTGTTACACCCTTAGGGGTTACCTTACCTACTAGCAAATCGCCATCCTTAACCTCAGCACCTGTACGAATAATTCCTCTTTCATCCAGATTGCGAAGAGCATCCTCCCCAACGTTTGGAATATCACGAGTAATTTCTTCAGGTCCAAGCTTCGTATCACGAGATTCTGATTCGTACTCCTCAATATGAATAGAGGTGTAAACATCATCTTTCACGAGACGCTCACTCATAATGATGGCATCCTCATAGTTATATCCATCCCATGTCATGAAGGCAACTAGGACATTACGTCCAAGTGCTAATTCTCCAAGCTCCATGGAAGGACCGTCTGCTAAGATTTCACCCTTCGTCACACGGTTGCCAACAGCAACGATTGGACGCTGGTTGTAGCAAGTTCCCTGGTTGGAACGGATGAATTTCAGCATTCTATATTTATCAAGATCGCCTTTTACTTCTTGGCCATCTACATTAACAATTCTGCGAACCCATACTTCGCGGGCTTCAACATGTTCAACGATTCCTTCGTGCTTACAAATGACCGCAGCACCGGAGTCTTTTCCAGATACATATTCCATACCTGTTCCAACTCTTGGAGCCTCTGGCTGCATCAATGGTACAGCTTGACGCTGCATGTTTGCACCCATTAGTGCACGGTTGGAGTCATCATTTTCTAAGAACGGAATACACGCTGTAGCAGCAGATACAACCTGCTTCGGTGATACATCCATGTAGTCGGCACGATCACGAGGGACAACTGTGTTTTCACCTTTGAAACGTGCTACAACTTCCTCTTCAAGGAAGGAGCCGTCATCAGCAAGAAGCACATTGGCCTGGGCTACTACATAGTTATCTTCTTCATCAGCCGTTAAATAATCAATACGGTCTGTTACTTTGCCTGTTTCAGGGTCAACACGACGATAAGGCGTTTCAATAAAGCCGAATCTGTTCACCTTTGCAAATGATGATAATGAGTTAATCAATCCAATATTCGGTCCCTCAGGAGTCTCAATCGGACACATACGGCCATAGTGGGAATAGTGAACGTCACGCACTTCAAAGCCGGCGCGTTCACGAGTTAATCCACCTGGTCCAAGCGCAGATAAACGGCGTTTATGCGTTAATTCTGCAAGCGGATTTGTCTGATCCATGAATTGAGATAACTGTGAGCTTCCGAAGAACTCTTTAATAGATGCAATGACAGGGCGAATATTAATTAATTGCTGCGGAGTGATCGTGTTTGTATCTTGAATGGACATTCTTTCACGAACCACACGTTCCATTCTGGAAAGACCAATACGGAACTGGTTTTGTAAAAGCTCACCAACAGAACGCAAACGTCGATTTCCAAGATGATCAATGTCATCTGTATCCCCTACAGAATGCAATAGGTTAAAGAAGTAGCTGATAGAAGCAATGATATCTGAAGGTGATATATTCTTTACTGCCTCTTCAACATACGCGTTCCCAATTACATTAATAACCTTTTCGCCATCTTCGTTAGGTGCATAAATTTTAATAGACTGAAGCGTGATATCCTCATCAAGTACACCACCAACAAGGCTAACTGTCTTGAAACCAATATCTTTTTCAAGGTTTGGCAGAATGCGGTCAAGTGTACGCCTATCAAGAGTTACACCTTTTTCAGCAATAATTTCGCCTGTTTCCGGATCAACTAGCGTTTCAGCTAATTTTTGCCCGAACAATCTATTTTTTATATGAAGCTTTTTATTAATCTTGTATCTTCCTACGTTTGCTAAATCATAACGCTTAGGGTCGAAAAACCTTGAAACTAATAAACTTTTCGCATTATCTACAGTTGGAGGTTCACCAGGACGAAGGCGTTCGTAAATTTCTAATAACGCCTTATCTGTACCTTCTGTATTGTCTTTCTCTAGCGTGTTGCGAATGTATTCATTGTCTCCAATCAAATCGATGATTTCTTGATCAGAACCGAACCCAAGGGCACGCAAAAGAACCGTAACGGGCAGTTTCCGAGTACGATCTATTCTAACGTACACGACATCCTTGGCATCTGTTTCATACTCAAGCCAAGCGCCGCGGTTCGGGATGACAGTTGCCGTAAAGCCTTTCTTCCCGTTTTTATCTAATTTTCCACTATAATATACACTCGGTGAACGAACAAGCTGAGATACGATTACACGTTCAGCTCCATTGATCACAAATGTACCTGTTTCCGTCATAAGCGGGAAGTCACCCATAAAAACATCCTGGTCTTTAACTTCGCCTGTTTCTTTGTTTACAAGACGTACCTTTACACGTAACGGTGCAGAGTATGTAACATCTCGTTCTTTCGATTCCTCAACGGAATACTTTGGATCGCCAAGGCTGTAATCAATAAATTCAAGCGATAAATTACCAGTAAAGTCTTCAATCGGCGAAATGTCCTGGAACATTTCACGTAAACCCTCATCAAGAAACCATTGATAAGAAGAGGTTTGGATTTCGATTAGATTTGGTAATTCTAAAACTTCACTGATTCGCGCGTAACTCCTACGTTGGCGGTGTCGTCCATACTGAACAAGTTGACCTATCAACTGATTCACCCCTCAAATCAAGCTTAATGGCAATAATATTCTCAAATAGAACAACTGTCCTATCTTAAGACAAAGGATATGTTAAATAATATCGTTGACCTGTAAAAAGCCATTTCCAACATGTTCTCGAATGTTTTCGTCTCGAATAAAACTCGTTAACATGCACACAAATAACCAAATCAACAACCATCATTAATTCATCCATGACAAAAAGAAAAAAGGGTTTTTAGTTCAAAAAACCACATTTTCACATAACGACAATATTTTATTATCTTTCCCATTAAAAACCAAAATTATACAACTTTTGTGTATTTTAGTAAATAATCGGAACATATTATGTTGGCATTATATAATGCTAACATACGCAAAAAGTCAAGTCAATCTTTTTTTGCCCGCAAAATATAATAGCCTTTTTTCTTTTCTACCGTTTCTACTTCACTAAAATACTCTGATAGCTTTTCAATAGCTGACGGGGCTCCCTGCTTTTTTTGTATCACTACCCAGAGATCTCCGCCTGTCTGTAATTTATGATAGCTTTGCTCAAAAATATCATGGACAACCTTTTTGCCTGCCCGAATTGGAGGATTCGTTAATACCGCCGCAAACTTGTCATCTTTCACATTTTCAAGTCGATCACTTTCATAAATACATACATTATTAATTTGATTTAACTCCGCATTTTCACGCGCGAGTGCTAACGCCCTTGAATTAACATCCACCATATGGACAAGGCGGTCCTCCATAAGCTTCGCTGCCGAAAGTCCAATCGGTCCATATCCACAGCCAACATCAAGGATGTTTCCTTCAACACCTGGCTGTTCAAACATTTCGATTAGCAATCTGGATCCAAAATCAACTTCGCTTTTTGAGAAAACCCCATTATCTGTTTTAAAACGAAATGGATGACCCTTTAACGTAAAGCTCCAATAATTAGGATTACTTTCTGTACTTTGTGTTTTGGAATAGTAATGTTCTGACACGATATCGTCACCTCCAACGGGGATTTGGCTGCAGAAATAATGAGAGGTTAAAAAAAGCCCGCTATACAGCGGGCTTTTCTTTTTCTATATTACTTAACTTCAACGCCAGCTCCAACTTCTTCAAGTTTAGCTTTGATTTCTTCAGCTTCTTCTTTAGAAGCGCCTTCTTTGATTGCTTTTGGAGTGTTGTCAACAAGTTCTTTTGCTTCTTTAAGTCCAAGACCTGTGATTTCACGAACAACTTTGATAACTTTGATTTTTTGATCGCCTGCAGAAGCAAGGATTACATCAAAATCAGTTTTTTCTTCCTCAGCAGCACCAGCAGCACCACCCATAACAGCTACAGGAGCTGCAGCAGTTACACCAAATTCTTCTTCAATAGCTTTTACTAAGTCGTTTAATTCTAAAACAGTCATAGATTTTACTGCTTCAATGATTTGTTCTTTAGTCATGATAATGTTTCCTCCTTATATTTGGTTTAAACCGATGTGTTTATCGTTAAAAAATTCAACTTACGCGCCTTGTTCTTCTTTTTGGTCTGCAACAGCTTTTGCAGCAAGAGCAAGATTGCGGATAGGTGCTTGAAGCACGCTGAGTAGCATAGATAGTAAGCCTTCGCGAGATGGTAGTTCTGCAAGAGCCTTAATTTCTTCTGCTGATGCAACGTTTCCTTCAATTACACCTGCTTTAATTTCAAGTGCTTCATTCTTTTTAGCGAAGTCATTGATGATTTTTGCTGGAGCAATTACATCTTCAGTACTGAATGCAACCGCATTAGGACCAGTTAATACTTCGTTTAAAGCAGCTAGTTCAGCAACTTCTGCAGCACGGCGTGTTAAAGTATTTTTGTATACTTTGAATTCAACACCAGCTTCACGAAGCTGTTTACGAAGTTCAGTTACTTGAGCAACAGATAGACCGCGGTAGTCAACAACAACTGTTGATACACTAGCCTTTAGTTTGTCAGCAATTTCTTCGACAGTTTGTTTCTTTTGTTCGATAGCACTGCTCATCTTTACACCTCCTGTAGAAATTTCTGCACTTATACCGTTCAATAAAAAACCTCCACATCAAGCAGACATGGAGGGAGTATACAATAGGCAAAACAATAATCTATCGTATGACCTCGGCAGGATATTAAGCAAGAAGCACCTGCTGTCTACGGTACAAATGGTATTATATTTAACAACAAAATACATATTACTAAATGTAATTTTGTTTGTCAATCTTGTAAGTTAATTTCCAATAATTACTTAACTGTAACAGTTGAAGGATCTACTTTAACACCAGGTCCCATTGTTGAAGTAACAGATACGTTCTTCATGTAAGTACCTTTTGCAGCAGATGGTTTAACTTTAAGCATTGTTTCGAAAATTGTGTTGAAGTTTTCGATAAGCTTTTCGTTTTCGAAAGAAACTTTACCGATAGGAACATGGATGTTACCAGCTTTATCAGTGCGGTATTCTACTTTACCTGCTTTAATTTCGTTAACAGCTTTTTCCACATCAAATGTAACTGTACCAGTTTTAGGGTTTGGCATTAAGCCTTTTGGTCCTAACACACGACCAAGCTTACCAACTTCACCCATCATGTCAGGTGTCGCAACGATTACATCGAAATCAAACCAGCCTTGGCTGATTTTGTTGATGTACTCTGCATCGCCTACATAATCTGCTCCAGCAGCTTCTGCTTCCTTCGCTTTTTCACCCTTTGCGAATACTAAAACGCGTTGAGTTTTACCAGTACCGTTTGGAAGCACAACCGCTCCACGAATATTCTGGTCAGCTTTCTTAGGATCAATTCCTAAGCGGAAAGCAACTTCTACAGTCGCATCAAACTTAGTAAAGTTTGTTTTCTTTGCAAGATCAATCGCTTCTTCGATTGGATAAGCCTTCATACGGTCTACAAGCTTAGAAGCTTCTAAAAACTTTTTACCTTTTTTAGCCATTGTATTTTCCTCCTAGATTGTGGTTTTAGCGGAATAACCTCCCACTTTGAAAAGCGCAGGCGCCTTTAGCAGCGCCTGAGCTAGACATCAGAAAAGCACAAAGCCTTAGACAGAACAAAGGTTGCGTGTGAAACCAAGCTCAGCAACGCAACCCCATTGAACAGCCTAAAACTCTAAGCATGGATTAGTCTTCGATAACGATACCCATGCTGCGTGCAGTACCTTCAACCATAAGCATTGCAGCTTCTACGCTAGCAGCGTTTAGGTCAGGCATTTTTGTTTCAGCAATCTCGCGTACCTTGTCACGCTTGACTGTTGCTACTTTATTACGGTTTGGTTCACCAGAACCAGACTGAATTCCAGCTGCTACTTTTAGAAGAACGGCAGCAGGAGGAGTTTTCGTAATAAATGTAAATGAACGGTCTTCAAAAACCGTAATTTCAACAGGAATGATTAGGCCAGCTTGTTCAGCTGTACGTGCGTTAAATTCCTTACAGAATCCCATGATGTTAACACCCGCTTGACCTAGTGCAGGTCCTACTGGCGGTGCAGGGTTTGCTTTACCTGCTGGAATTTGTAATTTTACAAGTTTGATTACTTTTTTAGCCACGAGACACACCTCCTTAAAGTCCGTGATGTGGTAATTGGGGCCTTAGTGACTGTTAGGGTCCCCTCCCACTCAACTTATAGTCTTTATATCAAGATAAAGAACATAACAATAGTCCGGTCTCTAAACCTGAGACATACTGACCTTTGAAATATTATCACTTTTCAAAGCTAATTTCAAGTTTTTTTCAAATTATAGTTTCTCTATTTGAGAAAAATCCAACTCAACCGGCGTGTCACGGCCAAACATATTAACAAGGACTTTAATTTTCGCTTTGTCTCTGTCAATATCTTCAATCGATCCTGTAAAGTTGGCGAATGGTCCCTCTTTCACTTGAACCATTTCTCCGATTTCAAAGTTAATTTCTACTCGTCTTTCTTCAACACCCATACGCTTCAAGATTACATTAACTTCTTCAGGCAATAGCGGTGTCGGCTTAGAGCCGTGACCTGCTGATCCGACAAAGCCCGTAACGCCTGGTGTATTCCGAACTACGTACCATGAATCATCTGTCATCACAATTTCTACAAGTACATAGCCTGGAAAAACTTTACGTTTTACTACTTTCTTTTTGCCGTTTTTGAAATCAGTTTCTTCTTCTTCCGGAACGATAACCCGGAAGATTTTATCTTGCATTCCCATAGATTCTACGCGTTTCTCCAGGTTTGCCTTTACTTTATTTTCATAACCGGAATACGTATGAACAACATACCAATTCTTTTCCATTCAAGGGGACTAAATCGTCCTTCCCTCCCTGTATCATTAAATAGGTTTGACTATTTTCGTAAAAAACTGCCTATATAAAACATTTTTTAACCAAATAAAAAACCCGTTACCGGGCTTTGCAAATGTTTCCTGTGCTATTCACCATTATACCATGGATATACAGGGGTTATTCAAGAATTAATCGAATCAATTCAGAAATACCTAAGTCAACCACTGCGAAGAACACTGCAAAAAACGCAACAGTTGCTAGGACTGTTACAGTATAGCCAGTCAGTTCTTTGCGCTTTGGCCAACTGACCTTTTTCATTTCACGTCCAATATCACGGAAAAAATTCAAGATGCGCTGCATATTGTAACCCCCAACTTACTTATAATCTAAGTAAATTTCATAATGAATTTAAACAATCGAAAAATCAAATTACGATTATTCTAGTGAATAAGAAGTTTATGAAATTTAGAAAAATACATATATAAAATTCGACTATAATTACTTACTTTGTTTCTCTATGAATGGTATGATTGCTGCATGTTTTACAATACTTCTTAAGCTCTAGGCGCTCGGAGTCTTTATTATTCATTGTTGAATAATTTCTGGATCCGCACTCTTTGCATGCTAGTACTACTTTTTTTCTCATCATTCCACCTACTAAAATACATTTACGTCCTTAAAACTTTATCACGGACCATAAACGATGTCAATAACAGGGAAAGTGGAGATTGAGTGATCTGCTTGTTCCCATCCGCTCTATAAAGTAATTTCTCGGACCTCCAAATACCGCTCAAGCTTTCGTTTCACCCTTTGCAGAGCGTTGTCTATTGATTTCACATGACGGTTTAATTCTTCCGAAATTTCTTGATAAGATTGTCCATCCAAATAAAGGGAAAGTACTTTTCTTTCAAGATCACTAAGCAGCTCGGACATTTTGACCTCAATATGATCAAACTCTTCCTGATTAATGATTAATTCCTCAGGATCCATTACCTTTGCACCAGAAATAACATCCATTAAGGTTCGATCTGATTCTTCATCATAAATCGGCTTGTCCAATGACACGTATGAGTTCAGCGGAATGTGCTTCTGCCTTGTAGCGGTTTTGATGGCTGTGATAATTTGTCTAGTAATGCACAGCTCTGCAAACGCTTTAAACGAAGATAGCTTGTCCTCTTTAAAATCACGAATAGCCTTGTATAAGCCAATCATTCCTTCTTGAACAATATCTTCCTTATCTGCACCAATTAAAAAATATGATCTTGCTTTGGCACGTACAAAATTGCGATACTTATGAATTAAATAATCTAACGCTTCACTCTCGCCTTTATGCACTAAATCAATCAATTCTTCATCTTCAAGCTGCATATACCCTAAATTATTCTCATCGATTGTTTTCAAGTCAGTATCCACTAAGATCCCCCCGACCGCACCAAGCATAGATAGAAATATTATACAGTAAGAATTTTTCCAGCGTCAACCACTCATTGGTCTCCTCTGCGCCACTTTTCAAAAATTTCTGCCATTTCCTTGCTAAGCGGGATTTTCGAAAATGGCTGCTTTTCCTGAATCTTCTTTACCCTTTTTTCTATTTTACTTTCAATCGAATTCATTTCATTTAATAATTCTCTTGAGGACTTTCGCAGCGCACCCTGTCCAAAAATTGCCCATTGCTCTGTATAGTCGGAGGTTGCAACATGAACTTGGGTTTTAATATTGTTTAGGCTGATGGCAAGTTTCTCAATTCTTTCATCAGCCGTCTCATTTGTCCGTGTAAAAATAACTTCCACTTTTGAATCCTTATATTTCTTCTCGGTACCCTTCACATAATGAGCATCAAATACGACTATGACCCTATATCCAGAATACCCCTGATATTCTGCCATTTTTTCAATTAACCGGTCTCTGGCAGCTGCTAAATCCTTTTTCTTAAGCTCTCTTAGCTCTGGCCAGGCACCAATTACGTTATATCCGTCAACAAGTAGGATGTCCATTTCTATCCCTCAAGAGGATGTCGCTTACTGAAGACCTCATACATTAAAAGAGCTGCTGCAACAGATGCATTCAGAGAAGTCACATGGCCTGCCATCGGTAAATGGATTAAAAAATCACATTTATCCCTGATTAATCGACCCATACCTTTTCCTTCACTGCCAATGACAAGACCTAGCGGCAATGTTCCGTCAAAACGGCGGTAATCTTCACTTCCCTTGGCATCTGTCCCGGCAATCCATACGCCTTTTTCTTTTAATTCATCGATCGTTCTAGCCATATTTGTCACACGGACAACAGGGATATGCTCAATAGCACCAGTTGATGCCTTTGCAACTGTCGCAGTTAAACCTACTGCTCTCCGCTTCGGAATAATAATTCCATGTGCACCTACTGCATCAGCTGTTCTCATGATCGACCCTAGATTATGAGGGTCTTCTATTTCATCTAATAATAAGAAAAAGGGGGCCTCATTTCTTTTTTCGGCTGCTTGGAAAAGATCATCTATTTCCGCATATTGGTAGGCTGCAACCTGTGCAACAACCCCTTGATGATTCCCTTCCGCCATCTGATCTAATTTCTTCTTCGGGACAAATTGAACAAATACATTTGATGCTTTGGCAAGCCCAATTACCTGCTGCATTTGTCCTCCTTGTGACCCCTCTGCTATGAAAATTTTATTAATATCCCGTCCTGATTTAAGTGCTTCCATTACAGGGTTTTTTCCCATAATAAAATCTTGGCTCATTTAGAATTTCCTCCTTTCCTTTCTTCTACTATTCGAAAAGCAGACAAGATCACTTCCTCCTGCCGCTCCTCTTTACCTGATAAATGTAAATAGCCAATTAACGCTTCAAATGCCGTGCTATATCGGTAGGTTTGAACATCTGTATTTTTCGGGACAGAACCGGACTTTGCATTTCTTCCTCTTTTCACAACGGCAATTTCCTCTTCTGTCAGAAAGTCTGAATCCAGCATCTGGTGAATAATGACCGATTGAGCTTTAGCAGACACATAATGAGTGGCCTCTCTATGCAGCTGATTTGGCCTAACCTGCCCATGCTGGATAAGATGTCTTCTGACATAGATTTCAAAAACAGCATCGCCCATATAAGCAAGGGCGAGGCTGTTTAGCTGTTTCTCATCAATTTTATGATCGTATTGAAGCATTCTTTAGCCTCTTTTCCATCTAATGCCTTGAGGTGTATCTTCAAGAATGATGTTCATGTCTTTTAGCTGATCACGGATTTGGTCGGCTAATTGGAAGTTTCGATCCTTACGTGCTTGAATACGCTCCTGGATTAAACGCTCAATCTCTTCATCGAGCAAATCCTCTTTCGGGAAATCTAAAGTGAGCCCAAGCACTTGGAAAAGATCCTCAAATTCCTTAGTAAATGCCTTAATCACTTGTAGGGAGGTATTTTTCTCCATTAAATAATAATTCGCTAATTTGGAAAGCTCAAAGAGAACAGAAATGGCATTTGCTGTATTAAAATCATCGTCCATTGCCTTGATAAATTCTTCGTGCTGTGCTGCAATTTTATCTAGCCATTCTTGATTGTTTTCAGTTAGGTCTGCACTTGTTTCTTGGCGATGCTTCAAGTTTTGGTAGGATGTTTTAATTCTTTCTAGACCCGCACGCGTATTTTCTAGTAATTCTTCACTATAGTTAATTGGGTTGCGATAATGAACGGACAGCATGAAGAATCGAAGCACCTGCGGATCATGATTCTTAATAATGTCATGGACAAGAACAAAGTTACCAAGTGATTTTGACATTTTTTCATTATCGATATTAATATAGCCGTTATGCATCCAATAACGCGCAAATGTTTTTCCGCTTACTGCTTCCGATTGGGCGATTTCATTTTCATGGTGAGGGAAGGCTAAATCCTGTCCGCCCGCATGAATATCAATTGTTTCGCCTAAATACTTTTTCGCCATCGCGGAGCACTCTATGTGCCAGCCAGGGCGACCTTCTCCCCATGGGCTATCCCAATAAATTGCTCCTTCTTTTGCTGCCTTCCAAAGGGCAAAATCAAGAGCGTCTTCCTTCTTTTCTCCTACAGCAATGCGGGCGCCTGACCGAAGCTCATCAATGGATTGGTGAGAAAGCTTTCCATACTCCTTAAATTTGCGGGTATGGTAGTAGACATCCCCTTCAGATTCATAGGCATATCCCTTTTCAATTAATGCTTCAATGAATTCAATAATAATGTCCATGCTCTCAGTCACTCTCGGGTGGGCGTCAGCACGTTTACAGCCAAGCGCCGAAACATCTGAAAAATAGGCATCAATAAAGCGCTCTGCAATGACGGGAACTTCTTCTCCCAATTCATTCGCCGCACGGATTAATTTATCATCAACATCTGTGAAATTAGAGATGTACTTGATATCATAACCTCTATACTCAAAATATCTTCTAACCGTATCAAAAACAATTGGCGGTCTTGCATTTCCTATATGAATATAATTATAAACAGTTGGACCGCACACATACATTTTTACCTTCCCTTCCTCTAAAGGGATAAACGGCTCTTTCTGTCTTGTTAGTGTATTATAAATTTGAATGGCCATTAACTAGGCTCCTTTCTTTCTTAAGGTCCTCTAATTCATTGCTCAGTTGGGCAATTTCTTTTTCCAATTCTTTAAATCGATCTGCAATAGGATCAGGAAGGTCGCTGTGATTTAAATCTTTTTTAATACGAACACCATCCTGGATTTTTACTTTACCTGGTATTCCTACTACTGTCGAATTAGGAGGCACTTCATGTAAAACGACAGATCCCGCTCCAACCTTCGAATTTTCCCCGATCGTAATGGATCCAAGCACCTTTGCTCCTGTAGCAATCAAGGCATTATCCTTAATAGTAGGATGCCGCTTTCCTTTCTCTTTCCCGGTTCCTCCTAATGTTACCCCTTGGAAAATGGTTACATTATCACCAATTTCGCAAGTCTCCCCAATGACTACCCCCATCCCATGGTCAATGAAAAGTTTTCTTCCGATTTTCGCACCTGGATGAATTTCAATTCCTGTGAAAAAGCGGCTAATTTGTGAGATGACTCTTGCAAGAAAATAGAGTTTTCTTTTAAAAAGCCCATGTGCTAATCGATGTGCCCATATGGCATGCAGGCCAGAATAAGTTAAGATTACCTCTAAATAACTTCTTGCAGCCGGATCCTGTTCAAATATAACTTCGATATCTTCCTTTAGCCTATTAAACACGTTTGTCCCCTCCCTAATCTTCATTCGATAATTTATATATAAAAAAGGTTTTTTCGAATAGTATTTTCCGGGAAATTTTTTATTTCCACAGTTAAAAAAGAGTGTGTACATGGTGCTTTTTTCAGTGAGTATAAGCTTTCATATCGAAGACTTTTAATAATACCCCCCTCCAAAATTGTTATATCGTTTTTGTATTTTGGGTATAAAAAAAACGCCTCCGTCAATGATGACAGAGACGCTTTATGCGCGGTTCCACTCTGTTTAGACATCGAAATGTCTCAACTTTTACTTGTTAACGGATTAGTTCCGCTCACTTCTATTAGGAAAATTTCATACTGCTAAGATATGAAAAATCCGTTCGAAATGAGGCTCAGAGGGGCACTTCAGATCAATGAGAGGCTTAAACCACTTTCAGCCGGTGATGGTTCTCTCTAAAAAGCATCATGTTCTTACTTTTCCTCTTCAACACTTTTCATTTATTGAGTTACTTATTACTATATTACATTTTGGGCAATATGTTAATCTAAAATACTCATTAATCGCATTTTTACTTTTTCTTTCCCGAAAAGCTCGATTGCCTGCGGGAGATCCGGCCCATGAGTCTGGCCTGTTATCGCAACGCGGATAGGCATAAAGAGCTTCTTGCCTTTATGGCCAGTAGATTTTTGCACAGCCTTCATCGCAGCCTTAATTTCATCGGCCTTGAATTCACTTATGCCTTCAATTTCCTGTAGAAAAGCAGTTAGAACCTCTGGAACCTGTTCCTCTTCGATAACAGCCTTCGCTTCATCATCCATAACTGTTTTATCACTAAAGAAAATCTCTGACATCTCTACAATTTCAGCGCCGTAGCTCATTTTTTCCTGATATAAGGAAATGAGGCTGCGCACCCATTGTGTTTCCTCTTCAGTCAAGTTCTCACTAATTCGGCCCGCTTTTACAAGATGTGGCTGAGAAATGGCGACAAGACGATCAATATCAATCGTTTTCATATATTGATTGTTCATCCATGTCAGCTTTTGTTTATCGAAAAGAGCAGGTGATTTAGATAAGCGGCTAGCATCAAAAATATTAATGAACTCCTCCTTAGAGAAAATTTCTTCCTCGCCAGATGGAGACCATCCTAATAGGGCAATAAAGTTAAATAGGGCTTCAGGCAAATAGCCTAGCTCCTCGTATTGCTCGATAAACTGGATAATGGACTCATCACGCTTACTTAATTTTTTACGGCTCTCATTGACAATTAATGTCATATGTCCAAAAACCGGAGCTTCCCAGCCGAGAGCATCATAAATCATCAATTGCTTAGGTGTATTGGAGATGTGATCATCCCCTCTTAATACATGGGAAATCTGCATTAAATAATCATCAACCGTTACGGCAAAATTATAGGTAGGTGTGCCATCTTTTTTGACGATAACATGATCGCCAATTCCATCTGATTCAAAGGATACATTTCCTTTAACCATATCATCGAAAGCATATAATCTACCTTGTGGAACTAAGAAGCGAACGCTCGGCTGTCTTCCTTCTGCTTCAAGCTTTGTACGCTCCTCTGGAGACAAATGACGGCATTTGCCGGAGTAAGCTGGCGTTTCTCCTTTAGCCGTTTGCGCTTCTCTTTCAGCCTCTAACTCTTCTTCCGTACAATAGCATTTATAGGCAGAACCATTTTCAAGAAGTTCATGATAATACTTTTCATAAATATCATTTCTCTCAGATTGGCGATAAGGGCCAAAGCCGCCATCCTTATCAACGCTTTCATCCCAATCAATCCCAAGCCATGTTAAGTACTTTAACTGACTTTCTTCTCCACCTTCAATATTACGTTTCTTGTCAGTATCTTCAATACGGATGATAAATTTCCCGCCTTTGCTTCTAGCAAATAAATAATTGAATAAAGCTGTACGGGCATTACCGATATGTAAATGTCCAGTTGGACTAGGGGCATAACGTACACGAATATCGTTTGACATATTACTTATGTCCTCCTCTAAAAATCTACTTTTTTATTGATTTATTTTATCATTTCTTTTTCTGCAATAAAACAGCAACTTGTGAAGCGATTCCCTCGCCTCTGCCGACAAATCCTAGCTTCTCAGTTGTCGTAGCTTTTACGTTAATGTTTTCAACAGAGGTTTCTAGTAATTGGGCTATTCTCTCCCTAATTTGGCCAATATATGGAGCCATTTTTGGTCTTTGAGCAATGATGGTACAATCTGCATTGACAAGCTCATACCCTTTTTCCTTAACTAAATTCCACACATGTTCTAATAATTTTGCTGAATCTGCATCTTTGAACTCAGGATCGGTATCGGGAAAATGCCTTCCGATGTCTCCTTCACCGATTGCCCCTAGACAAGCATCAGCCACTGTATGTAATAGTACATCCGCATCAGAATGACCTAATAAACCTTTTTCATATGGAATTTCAATTCCGCCTAGTATAAGCGGGCGCCCTTCCGTTAATTGATGCACATCAAAGCCTTGTCCAATTCGAAACATCTTATTGTCTCCTCTTTTTTAAAGATAGTTATGGTTGATTGCCCATTCGTTTCCGAATAATGGCCTCCGCAAAATATAAATCCTCTGGCGTTGTCAGCTTAATATTGTCATAATTTCCTTCAACAATCATAACATCCTGCCCAGTCCGCTCCACCAAACTTGCATCATCGGTTCCGAGAAAATGATCTGCTTCAGCCTTCTGGTAAGCATTCATTAAAATAGAAAAACGAAAAGCCTGTGGGGTTTGGACAGCCCACAAGCTGGTTCTTTCTACCGTTTCAGTCACAATATTTCCGGCAGCCTTTTTTACTGTATCCTTTACAGGGACCGCTAGTATCGCGGCCCCATTTTTCTCTGCAGCTATTACTAACGAGTCGAGAAGGTTTTTATCAATAAATGGTCTTGCTGCATCGTGAACAAGAACGATTCCCTCTTGCTTCACACATTTTAAGGCATTATAAATACTATGCTGCCTTTCCTTTCCGCCAGGAGCTAAAGCTATCACCTTTGAAATGTCATATTCATTAAGGAGCGCCTTCATTTCATTCTCATCCTGTGGATTGATGGCAAGATAAATGCCCTCGCAATTCTCATCCAGCTCAAAAACTCTTAATGTATGAATAAAAATCGGCTGTTGATCTATTTCTAATAAAACTTTATTCCTGCCCGCTCCCATTCTTTTTCCCTGGCCTGCAGCAGGAATGATGACTTGATAAGCCATTTCAAACAAACCCCAATCCCTTATAATGCTTTTTCCAATAGCTTTGGCTTCGCGAATATCATTCGTCCAGCTGAGGTTTGCAGAACACTCGTGACAAGGACATCAATATGCTTTCCGATGTAATCCCGGCCATCCTCGACCACAATCATTGTGCCATCATCCAGATAAGCAATTCCTTGATTTTGTTCCTTTCCATCTTTAATGACCTGTACCTTCATTTCTTCACCAGGAAGAACAACCGGTTTAACAGCATTGGCTAGATCATTAATATTTAAGACAGAAACCCCTTGGAATTCGCAAACTTTATTTAGGTTAAAATCATTTGTAACAACGATTCCATTTGTTACTTTCGCAAGCTTCACTAGCTTGCTATCTACTTCCTGAATTTCTTCAAAGTCACCTTCATAAATCTCTACTTTAATCGCAAGCTCTTTCTGAATTCGGTTTAGAATGTCAAGACCTCTTCGTCCTCTATTCCGCTTTAAAACATCTGATGAGTCAGCAATATGCTGTAATTCTTCCAGAACAAACTGAGGGATGACAATGGTTCCTTCTAGAAATCCAGTTTGGCAAATATCGGCGATTCTGCCATCAATAATGACACTTGTATCCAATAATTTCAACACATTTTTCGGTGGTGCTTCAGTTTCTTCTTCTATATTCTTCTTCTTTCTGTTTGAAAATAAGGTTAGAAGCTCATCACGCTTTTTAAAGCCCACCTGAAAACCTAAATAGCCAAATATAAGGGTTAACACAATAGGAGCAACAGTATTTAAGACAGGCACTTCAATAGTTGTTAAAGCATACCCAATTAAAAAGGCGATGATTAATCCAAAAACTAAGCCTACACTTCCAAAGATAATATCGGTTATGGGCGCTTTTACAAGCGATTCTTCCACCCATTTGACAACATTTACAACATGATCAACCGCCCAAAAAGAAATAAGATAAAAAATAATGGCACCTAACAAGGCGGATACATATGGATTATTTAGAAGAGCAATGTCATCCAGGGATATTAATATTAATAGTTCGGGAATGAGAAATATCCCCAGCGTAATCCCGATTATCAGAAAGCATGCTTGAACAATACGTTTTAACATACCTTCACCTCCTTTTATTCATTATAAACAGATTTTTCAAATTGAAACCTTGGAGCAGAAAAAATTATATTAAAATATAGATGATAAAAAAAAAGAATCTATTACAAACAGGGTAGCACCATTGGTAATCAAGTGTCAAATAATACAAATAACCGATCATTTTATCATAACGGCATATATAGTTCAATGGTCACTTAAAGCTGCCGATCTGCTAAAAGCTGTTTTTTTATCAATTTTAGGCCTTCTTTTATTTTTTTAGCCCTTACTTCCCCAATTCCTTCAACTTCATCTAATTCCTCTACTGACGCAGAAACAATAGTTGGGAGATCCATAAACCGAAGAATTAAATTTTCAATAATAATAGGAGGCAATCTTGGGATTTTTGATAACATCCGATAGCCAGGGGACACCTAAACTCTTCCGTATGGACATAGCCGTTATATCCTAATAGCTTTAAAATAACTGAATCCTCCAGCATTTTCCCGACCGACAACTCTTGTAATTTATCAAACATTTCATTAGGGTGAGTGTCTTTTGAATGAGCATAATCCCTAATAATTAAATCTATTTCTCTCTCAATACCGTCTAAAAGCTCGTTCATTTGTAAGCGAATCAGTCTTCCTTCTATCCCAAGCTCGTTTAAATAAGTTAGTAATTCATTTTTTATCCTTAGGACCATTTCAATGCTGTGAAACACGCTTAATATATCGCTGTAAGTCACAATTTCCTCAAATTCCAGCACACTTAAATTAGAAATATCCTCTTCTAAAACAATCTTGTATTTTTCAAGTGTTTGTAAGGCTACATTTGCCTTAGTCAAAATAACCCCAATATCCCTAAGTGCGTAGCGAAAATGGCCCTTATAAAGGGTGATGACATTCCGCCTTTGTGAAATAGCTATAACAAGCTCTCCTGTCTGCTTTGCAACTCTTTCCGCTGTTCTGTGGCGCATGCCTGTCTCCGATGACGGAATAGTTGGATCTGGTGCTAATTGGGCATTTGCAATCAAAATTTTATTCCCTTCTTGATTTAATACGATCGCTCCATCCATTTTAGCCAACTCGTACAAATAGCTTGGTGAGAAAGAAGCATTTATTTGAAAGCCCCCATCAACGATATGTGTGATTTTGTCCTTACTTCCTAAAACAATTAAGCCTCCTGTATTTGCTCTTAGCACATTATCGATTCCTTCCCGAATCGGCGTACCTGGGGCCATAAATTGCAGAATTTCACTCATCGTTTTTTCACCAAGCTTTTTTAGCTCCATTCTCTAACCTCCTAAAGTTGCTTTTAATGCTTCACTGACGGAACTGACTCCTACAAGCTCAATTCCCTTTGGCCCAGACCAGCCCCCTAGGTTATTTGCTGGTAAAATCACACGTTCAAATCCAAGCTTGGCTGCCTCCTGAACACGCTGCTCTATCCTTGATACCCTTCTAACCTCTCCCGTTAAACCAACCTCGCCTATAATGCAGTCAGTAGCTCTTGTGGGCTTGTCACGAAAGCTAGAAGCGATGCTTACAGCAATGGCTAAGTCGATAGCAGGCTCATCAAGTTTCACCCCACCAGCGACCTTAAGGTAAGCATCTTGGTTCTGCAACAACATCCCGACTCGTTTTTCTAACACTGCCATCAATAGCGGGACACGATTATGATCGATTCCGGTTGCCATTCTCCGGGGATTTCCAAAGCTTGTTGGAGAAATAAGAGCCTGAATTTCTACAAGGACTGGACGAGTGCCCTCCATTGAAGCTACTACGGTTGAACCAGCCGCACCTTGGGATCGTTCCTCCAGGAAAATTTCTGATGGATTTTCCACTTCTTCTAAGCCAAACTCTTTCATTTCAAAGATCCCCATCTCGTTCGTGGAGCCGAAGCGGTTCTTGACTGCCCGCAAAATTCGGTATGTATGATGACGCTCACCTTCAAAGTAAAGAACCGTATCTACCATATGCTCCAATAGTCTTGGACCCGCAATGGAGCCTTCCTTTGTAACATGCCCGACAATAAATATGGCAATACCTTTCGTTTTCCCAATTCTCATTAACTCAGCCGTACACTCTCTTACTTGAGAAACACTGCCTGGAGCAGAGGTTACTTCTGGGTGGAAAATTGTCTGGATGGAATCAACAATCACAAAGCTAGGATTGACACTTTCAATAGTACGGCTAATTTCATCGAGGCTCGTTTCCGAATAAACGAGTAAATGTTCGGAAGCAACTCCTAGTCGATCCGCACGCAATTTCGTCTGCCTCATAGATTCCTCACCGGAAATATATAAGACAGAATGGTTTTTATTAGCTAATTGAGATGAGACCTGGAGAAGCAAGGTCGATTTCCCAATACCAGGGTCACCGCCAATCAGTACTAGCGAACCTCTGACAATTCCTCCCCCAAGCACCCTATTCAATTCATTCAAGTCTGTGTAAATACGAGGCTCGCTTACGGTTTCAATAGAAGTAATCGGTGTAGCTTTTGAAAGGATGGCCGAGCCCTGTGAGTGTGCGAAGGCTCCTCTTCTCGTACCAGCTGCTTTCTCTACTTCCTCTACCATCTTATTCCACACGCCGCAGCCTGGGCACTTCCCCATCCACTTTGGAGATTCGTAGCCGCATTCCTGACACATAAACTTTGTTTTTCTTTTGGCCATTCTAGTTTTCTTCCTCTTCTTTTTAATTAGAAAATCGCTTAATTATTTTACTATTAAGTGCAAAGAAGGCACACGCTCTTACGTGTACCCTCTTGATTTCCATCAGTCCATTTGTTTAGACGCCATTATTTTTGTAAGGTTGCAGCAGGCTTTCCTTTTGCTGGTTCCACTACAAATTCCCCATCCTTGACATCAATAACAATACCCTGGCCTGTTAATACCGTTCCTTTTAACAATTCCTCAGATAATCGGTCCTCGACATGCTTTTGAATCGCTCTGCGAATAGGTCTAGCTCCATACTCAGGATCATAGCCTTCTTCAGCAATTTTCTCCTTCGCAGCATCTGTTAATTCAAGATTAATATCCTGTTCTTTTAATCGTTTTGTTAATTGATCAGACATTAGGGTCACGATTTCTTGCAGATGCTTCTTCTCTAACGCATGGAAAACAATGATTTCGTCAATACGGTTAAGGAATTCTGGACGGAATGATTTCTTCAGCTCCTCCATTACCTTACCTTTCATATCCTTGTAATCCTGTTGCCCATCCTGAATGTTAAAACCAACGTATTTATTTCTTCTCAATGCTTCTGCGCCCACATTGGAAGTCATAATTAAAACGGTGTTCCGGAAGTCTACTGTTCTTCCCTTCGAATCCGTTAAGCGGCCATCCTCTAGTACTTGTAATAGAATATTAAATACATCTGGATGCGCTTTTTCAATTTCATCTAACAGGACGACCGAATAAGGCTTTCTGCGAACCTTTTCCGTTAACTGTCCTCCTTCTTCATATCCAACATAGCCTGGAGGAGATCCTACTAATCTGGATGTTGAATGCTTCTCCATGTATTCGGACATATCAATGCGGATCATTGCATCTTCATCACCAAACATTGATTCAGCCAGCGCACGGGCAAGCTCTGTTTTCCCTACTCCTGTTGGTCCAAGGAAAACAAATGAACCAATTGGCCTTTTTGGATCCTTTAATCCTGCTCTAGCACGGCGAACTGCTTTGGATATCGCTATTACCGCTTCTTCTTGGCCAATTACTCTAGAATGTAAAATCTCTTCAAGGTTTAAGAGTTTTTGTGTTTCGGTTTGTGCTAGCTTCGAAACCGGAATTCCAGTCCAGCTTGAGACAACACTTGCAATGTCCTCAACGGTGACTTCACTATTTTCTTTGCCCTGCTTTTCCTTCCAAGATTTCTTAGTCTCCTCTAGCTGTTCACGAAGGCGCTGTTCCGTATCTCTTAATGAAGCAGCCTTTTCAAACTCCTGACTTTGGACGGCTGCATCCTTTTCTTTACGAACATCTTCAAGCTTTAGTTCTAATTCCTTTAAATTAGGAGGAGTAGTATAAGATCGCAGTCTTACCTTTGATCCTGCTTCATCAATTAAATCAATCGCTTTATCTGGAAGGAAACGATCTGAAATATAACGATCTGATAGTTTCACTGCTGCATTAATGGCTTCATCTGTAATGGTAACACGGTGATGTGCCTCATACCGATCTCTAAGTCCCTGTAAAATTTGTACAGATTCCTCTGCTGTTGGCTCATCAACAGTAATAGGCTGAAACCGTCTTTCTAATGCTGCATCTTTTTCAATATATTTACGGTATTCATCAAGGGTAGTTGCCCCAATGCATTGCAACTCTCCTCGGGCAAGAGATGGCTTAAGGATATTCGATGCATCAATTGCACCTTCCGCTCCTCCAGCACCAATTAAAGTGTGAAGTTCGTCAATGAATAAAATAATATTACCTGCCTGGCGAATTTCATCCATAACTTTCTTTAGTCGGTCTTCAAATTCACCACGATATTTTGTACCTGCAACAACTGTACCCATATCAAGGGTCATGACTCGTTTATCACGGAGAGTTTCTGGTACTTCGTTATTAATAATTTGCTGTGCTAAGCCTTCTGCAATAGCTGTTTTACCTACACCTGGTTCCCCAATGAGAACTGGATTGTTTTTTGTACGACGGCTTAAAACTTCGATTACACGCTGAATTTCCTTGCCGCGACCAATTACCGGATCCAAACTTCCTTCTCTGGCAATGGCTGTTAAATCTCTTGCCAATCCATCTAGTGTTGGGGTATTCGCACTTGCCGAAGATCCTTGATGACCCCCGGACTCATTGCTTCCCAATAACTGTAACACTTGTTGCCGTGCTTTATTTAGACTGACTCCGAGATTGTTAAGTACCCTTGCAGCAACGCCTTCCCCTTCGCGAATGAGGCCAAGGAGGATATGCTCTGTTCCTACATAGGAATGGCCTAATTTTCGTGCCTCATCCATGGAAAGTTCAATCACTTTTTTAGCTCTAGGCGTATAATGAATCGTCTGTGATGCATCCTGCCCTCTGCCGATTAAGTTTTCTACTTCTTTTTGGATTTTATCAGAACCTAAGCCCAATGCATGCAGAGCCTTTGCAGCAATTCCTTCCCCTTCTCGTACAAGACCAAGCAAAATATGTTCTGTTCCAATATTGTTATGACCTAAACGAATGGCTTCCTCCTGAGCTAATGCTAACACCTTTTGTGCTCTCTCTGTAAAACGACCGAACATCATATTCTCATCCTCCTGTCTCTTCGTTTTCCATTTTCATTCTTTCCCTTATTAATGACGCCCGGCGAATATCCCGTTCATGAGGCCTTAATGGCCCTCCTGCATACTGCTGTAAAAAACCAGGCTGCGTCAGGATCATTAATTCATTTAAAATGTTTTTGGAAATATTAGTTAAATATTTCATATCAATCCCTAGCCGAACATCTGATAAACATCTCGCTGCTTCTTTTGATTCAATAATTCGGCAGTTTGATAAGATCCCATAAGAGCGGAAGACTCTATCTTCTAATTGTATGTTAGAAGTTTTCGCTAATGCTTCTCTAGCTGATCTTTCTTGTGAAATTAGCTGACTGACCACACTCTTTAGATCTTCAACAATATCCTTTTCAGACTTGCCAAGAGTGATTTGATTAGACACCTGAAAGATGTTCCCTAAAGCTTCGCTGCCTTCACCGTAAATTCCTCTAACAACTAACCCTAATTGATTAATAGCGGGTATAATTCTATTCATTTGCTGAGTGAGAACTAGCCCGGGCAAGTGAGCCATAACTGATGCCCTTATTCCTGTTCCAACATTAGTTGGGCAACTTGTCAAAAAGCCGGCGTTTTCATCATATGCATAATCAATCGTTTCTTCTAGCCAGTCATCCACTTCATTAGCCATATTCAAAGCCTCTGATAATTGGAATCCTGGAAATATGCATTGAATCCGTATATGATCCTCTTCGTTAATCATCATGCTTACTTCTTCATTTTCAGATAAAACGCAAGCACCATAAGAGGAATTCTCCGCGAGATGCGGACTGATTAAATGCTTTTCCATTAGAACCCTTTTCTGTAGCGGTTGGAGCTCATCCATCAGCAACAGCTCAAATTTCCCTAGTTTTGAAAAAGAGGAATTCTCGATCCTCTCCTTCATCATATGAATAACTAACTTGGCCTCGTCATTCGTAAATAGGGTTGGAAACTTGAATTGCTTTATATTTCTTGCCAGCCGAATTCTTGAGCTTAGGATAATATCTGAATCTGGACCTTCGGCACTCATCCAGGAGCTCACAGCTTGGTTAATGAATCGTTCTAGCGACAAGCTTACTTCCCTCCCTCGTGACTAGAGTTCAATTGGTTTTCTAGTAATCGAATCTCATCTCTTATTTCAGCTGCTCTTTCAAACTCTTCTTTGGATATGGAATCTTTTAAGCTTTGTTTCAATTCAACAATGCTCTTTCTTAAATGAATGGTTCCTCCGATTCTTGCAGGAATTTTTCCATTATGAACTGAATTCCCACTATGCAGCCTTCTCAATATTGGCTCGAGCTGGTCACTAAAAGCCTGGTAACAATGAGCACAGCCGAACCTTCCTACCTTTATAAATTGCTGAAAGGTCATAGAGCATTGTTCACATTGGAGGATTTCTTCCTGCTTAAATGGATCCTCCGTTGTATTTTGAAAGGTTGTATCCATATTCAGCAAACCGGCTAACAAGTTATGAATTGAAAAACCCGGTGCACCACTTAGCATGAACATATCGCCCTTTTCCTGAGCGCACTTTTCACATAAATGATACTCAGCCTTCTCTCCATTTAATATTTTCGTAAAATGAAGCGTTGCCGGCCTTTGATTACATTCCTGACATATCATGTTTTCACCTCTCCAGCTTGCTAACTATTTATATTTTAACGTTGTCAACATGGCTTTCAGCATTCTTGAGCGAAGTTCATCACGATAAGGGAGTTCAATATACAAGACAGAGCGATCGATTACGCTTAACATTATTTTTGCTTCCCTTTTTGTTATAATCTCTTCCTCTACAAGGCGGATAATAACATCCTCTGCACTGCTTTGGGCCAGTCGACCTTGAATTAACGATAATAATTGTTCAATTAAATGAGCATCGTCATGTGATTGTACTTTCATGATTCTAATATATCCGCCGCCGCCGCGTTTACTTTCAACTGCATAGCCTTTTTCAATTGTAAATCTCGTATTAATAACATAATTAATTTGGGACGGAACACATTGGAATTTATCTGCAATTTCACTTCTTTTAATTTCAACAATTTCCCTTTCGCTCATTTCTAAAACCCGTTTTAAATAATCTTCAATAATATCTGAGATATTTCTCAATACTCCTCCCCCCAAAATCTGACTTTGACTATATTTGACTTTAATTATACATAACAATATATTTCGTTGCAATTAACAGATGTTATTAATTTTTCCCCTTTTTTTGGTTCTCAAACCTGTGAATTAATTTTATTCTAATTCCTAGAAATAAAAGTTTGGTTCATTTTTGAAATTATTATTGGAGAATCATTAGGAGGTGTGATGATCCTTTACAAGGAGGAGGCGGAAAAAGAGTGTCAATCATAAAGTAGAAGTCATACAGTTGTTATTGAATAATAAAAGGCTGGGGTTTTGCGGAAGGTATAGTTGAAACCGCCGTTCTACTGCGTTCTTACTTTTTTAAAAGGCAGCTTTATGGGGGGATGGGCATTGCTTGAAGGAGGCTTTCGACTTTAGTTTTTTGTCTAAGGTGTAGTTAAAGTCGGTTCGCTCCCTGGGCCTTAGTTTTTTTACGTGAAGGGCGTTTTGAACCCTCTTAACTACCTTCGGGTCTTACTTTTCTTCACGAAGGGTGTTTTGAACAGCTCTTAACTACCTTTGGGCATGATTTTTCCCTTTGATGGGCGTTTTGAACAGCTCTTAACTACCTTCGATCCTTATTTTTCTTCATGAAGGGTGTTTTAAACTTCTTTTAACTACCTTGGACCCTTACTTTTCTTCGTGAAAGGCATTTTGAACCTCTCTTAATTACAATCAGCTTAAAATTTTCTTCCGAAAGAGCGTCATAAGCGCATTTAGCAACAACAAAAAAA
>NZ_JBALOW010000018.1:35047-51758 GCF_036965085.1 Bacillus sp. JJ1532 | reverse complement strand
CAATAATAATTCTGAAAATTCATCAAAAATTGATTGTTACTTATATTTAAATGGTTCGTAACATTACAGTTGACCAATTGATACCATAAAAAAAATGCAGCCTTACAAGAAGGTGCATCTAAATAAGTTTATTTAGGAAAAATGACTGAAAGAATTTTATCCATATTCATACCAGATTCGACTTCATAAATGCCAGGGCGCAGCTCGTTTGATAACCCTCGCTTTTCTACTTCATTTGAAAATGTTCTTGCATGATCAATGATTTTTGCTCTTTCTAGGCTTCTGCCGACATCAATGCTTGTCATACCTGAAGAAACGTTTAACACTGTGCGATAGACAACCTTATTCTCTTTATTGTCTTTAACTTCTTCAGTTTCTGTCGCCTTCTCTTCGTCCGCTTGGTCTGCGAGCTGCTTCCATTCTTTTTCTGTATAAATAACATAACCTTCTGATGAAAGCTTGTCCTTCATCTCTTCATTCGATAGTTTTTCAACTTTATTATTTGTAGTTGCTTCAGTTGGACTACTAAAGTACACAATCCCGCACAAGGTCGCTGCTGCCACTAATCCACCTGCAAAGCTGCGCATAGATTTAGACGTCATTTTCGACCTTGCCCCTTTCCTCTTTTTGCTTTATATAGGAAGCTAAAAGGCGTTCTGCCTCATCTGTACTCATCTGTTTTTCCATAGCAATGCTTTCATAAGAATACCCGCGCCTATGTAAATCGATCAGCTCTCGAAGCAACAGCCTTTTCTCATAAGGAATTGCTTCATTGCCTGCTTCTTTTGCTGTAATTTCAGCATCGATTTCGAGACTTTTAATTTGCTGTTGAAGCTGATACACTTCTTCCATTAATGAGAAGGTAAGTTGATCTATTTGTTGTTCAAGTCTTGATGAAGATTGCCCAGATTTATAAAACGATAAAATGAGCAGCACAATTGCTGCAATAAATAATATGGCTAATGCCCATCCCATCATTTATTCCTCCCTTACTATTTGAATAACTCGCATGTTAAATTATACATGATGTATGTAAGATTTCTATTTAAATAAACAAAACAGATCTATTGTCATAGGTTTATGGCAAATTTATGCGCAGTTAGAATATTTTATTTTAAGTGCCTATCCCTGCCAGTGTAAATCTAGTTAATTAGTCACAATCAATTCTCAAAATTAAAGTATTCAGAAGTGTAAAAGTTGAAAAAAAAGTAATAAGCTACCCAATTTGTATGAGTAGCTTCTCTTAATCTATATTTTTCTTAACTGCGCAAACTTCCTTTCAACCAAGGCCGATCTCGATAGGGGCCAATCGGAATTTGGATAAGACTGGTTTTTCCAGTAGAATCCAGCTGATAAATCTCGTCACATGCATTCGCATCAAAATCGAGAAGCGGGTGCCCCCCCATTCCGTTGGCTAATGCCGCTATCAGTAATCGCTGTACCAACATACCCGCTTCCATTTGCTGGATACGATATCCTCTATACCCAATTGCTTCAATTAAATGATCCTTATCCCCTACTACATGCAGGCAGAGTGGCACTTGAAACAAATTAATATTCGGACCAGTCAATCCGCTTTGCAGCCTGAAGCGGTGATCTCCAGGATCTATCGATCGAAGTGAATGATCACTACTGTCATAATAATAAGCGCCATTTGGAATGCCTTCAACATTATAAAAGCAGCCATATAAGGAAACACGCGGCTTGTTCTTTATATGAATTTCATCCAAATCATTTCGATACGAAAAGGAAGCAGCCGCCTCATTCAGCAGATATGCTAGTTGAATGGGGCTTACTTTTCCCAATACAAAATCCAAGTCAGGTGAATATCGCTTTTTGCAGATTGAAGCTAGATCATACGACAAGCGTTCAACTTGTGGCAGAGATACAGCTTGACCGTTCCGATGCACACGATCTCTCGACTGGATCTTTCGAAACGACTGTGTTGTTTCCATCATAGATGCTTCATTTATCCTTGTTAACATCGAATAGTCTGCACGTCTCTTTGACCGTTGAAAATGATGATGATGAATCTCCGGCAGCTCTCTGCACAATTCTTCAGAAGTGATTACCCCGTCTTTGTCCCCTAGGTTAGAAGTCCAATTTGTTGGTTCAATCGATAGAGGTATAACTGCATACACGCTTTCCTCCTGTTCGGGCAAACCAAGCAGATGATTCAATGCCCGATCAAGAAATTGATAATATACCCCTGATGCGTAGCCAAAACGTTTCGACACTTCCAGCAGTTGCCCAATTAGCACACCAGCATCCAACCCTTGCAGCCGGTAGGAAAAGTTATGATACTTAAAGAAATTTTTCCAAAACATATTCGAAACAAAAACAGTGCCAAAACACGCAGACATATCACAGCCATTCCCAAGAGCCTTGGCTATATATGAATCGAAATTTCCTTCTCGCAGCAGCACTAACCGGTGATGTGCCACGTCATAATGGTACACACCAACAGGCAAATCCTCCAATTTTAAATACATATATAATTCGTTTGGATACAATCCCCCGCCGGAAGGAATGAATCGCCTATACGAATGCATTAGTTCCATTCTGTTTTCTGTAGAATCTAATGGAGAGACTGATTGGGAAAATTGGTTAAGGCCATTCACATACCATAGAAAATGACCGATTGTGCGAAGGTCAAGCTTTTCAGGTATTCCCCTTCCTTCTAGCATAAGCGGTACTTCTAGAGATAACGGTACTACCGGTAAGTCACGGTAGAGCTTATATGCTAATGGCGCATCAGCCCAATCTGCTTCCCAGCCCTGCGGAATTATCTTTTCAATATCAAAATGGAGATTGTGCAGAAATGTCTCAAGATTCATCTAACTTACCTCCCAGCAACCGCTTATGGAAACGGATGCGGATATGGATTGAGCTGCTCATATGTCAGCGGATGTTTCGAGTAGCCAAGTTCCATTGGTACTGTTAACACTCTATCCAGCCCGAATACACGGGTAAGATGGTGTCCGAATGTCATCGGCAACATTCCCGGAATCAGCACTTTAACGCAATACAATCCGTTTCGTTTCGTTTCCGATGCCGTCTGGTCCACCACAATGACATCTAGATTTAATCGGCGAAATTCCAGCAGAATATCCCGCAAATCATCGGTCAAGTCTTTATGCTTGGAATTCCATTTGAATTCCTCGTCAAACGTCCTCATTGGACGGTTCTCGTTCAGCAAAAACTTCAGGCGCTCTTCCGCTTGCGGTAATCCGTAAAGCATCCCATGATGATTCATTTTCCGTACAAGTGTAGAATCTTGCAACATTCGCACATACTCTTCTTTGTTCGCTTCAAAATCCGCGTCAAGAGTTAGCATCATGCCTGCCAATTCGTAAACCGCGCTTTTCGCTGCTCGTACTGGGTCCAAATGTGCACCAGCAGCGCAAATAATATTTAGTCCCTTTTCTTTCTTGTTTTTCGCCAATGCCAATACGCTTGGAATTCCATTCTCCATCGTCGAGTTATAAAAATACAATTCATATCCTGCAACCGCACGTGCACGTTCGATCATCAATTGTAATTCTTGGTCGTTTGCGGAATAAGGGTCAAGACGAGGGAGTGGTAGCTGGGCGTACCAAGTCATCAAAAATGAATCACGCTCTACCACTTCCATTATTCCATAGAAAATGGCCTCCTCTAAACTTCCTCCCAAAGCACATCCGTTGGAAGTTTCATAGACAAAGCCCTCATCGCAACCCAAACTGTAATAAGCAAGCAGCTCTGGAACTAGAATCGGACGCTCTTGCATAAACGAATAGCCCCATACCCAATTCATTGAGCGTTCGGAATGAAACGGTTCGAACGGAAAATCAGGTAGTGAATACTGATCCTTAGTGTGTACGCCTACTTGGAAAGGATTGAGTGCTAGATGTTTTAGGTTTTGGAAACTGTCATAGACGACTGTCCGCTTTCCATGCGGAGACAAACCGCAGTACCTCTCCAAGCCTTCTAAAATAGCTGTCGATTCACTTACCGCATATGAATTGGTCCTGCCTCCCACTCCTTCGTCTCCCGAGAACAACGGCAAATTGACACCTACATCGGCAAATGGTGTCTTAATGTCACACATTTTTCCATTTAAAAAGCCAGTACGATGGTCCAAATAATCTTTGACAAGAATTTTATTCAGTTCATCCATCGATCGGGTGCGGTAACTATCATGACTGATTTTCGGGCTGGGCTGCAGCGATATTTGGGCCTCAGTCGCTGAATCGTCAGGTAATTGTCCACAAACTGCACACAAGGAGTCCGGCAAAAAGAATTGCCGTGAACTATTCAATGTTTTTAGATTGATTAATAATATATGATTTTCCAGGCGCGACTTATCACCTTGCAAAATGCTTTCCACCTCTGCTTCAATTAGGTGGGTCATCTGTAAAATTCCCGTTCGCGATGCCCAAGGATCACGCGGTTTTCCTCCTTGGTTAACAAGTCTCTGCTCAATCTCCCACATCTCATTACGATCTCGTCCGGCCATAAGACGTCTAATGTTTGCACACTGGGAACACCCTGGCTTGCCTTTTTGAACTAAGGGGCCGACAACCCCCTCTCCGAATGAAACGAATCCTCGCAGCCAAGGGATACCGGTTATTTGCGATAACTCTTCTGCCTTTTGATGAACTGAGGGATTCCAAGTATCATGCAATACAAGAACCAATTTAGCCGCTTGTGGTAGATCTGTCTCAAAATCAGCTAGGCGAACGATCTCGTATTGAGTGGATAGTTCTGCAGAAACGCTGTCTGCCAACAATCCTCTTCCGACAACTACTACGACAGCACTCACTGGGATTCCTCCTCCCGTATCATCACACCATAAATCCCTTCCAGTCCCATTTTCAAAAATGCTTCCATCTCTACTTCGAAGACAAGAAGCTGCTTGTGGCTTCTTTCTAACGTTTTTATTGCTAAATGAAGCAAAGCTGGTTCTGTAGGCACTTCACACTCATGAATAACAAGGCTTCGATGCTCACTTTCTTCCAGACGTACGCTTGAAACCTCCACCACCTTTGGCGTAAGGAAAGCCGAATCATTTTGTACTATCATAATCACATGTTGCAGAACATTTCGTAACGCCCCTGTGATATTCAACCCTACACTGCCATACCAGCTTCCGTTCGTACCAATCCATACTACGGGGAATCCGGCCAATTCCTCCCCTAAACCTATTATTGGTTCTCCCCTCATCATCGTTAGTGCCTGAAAATAATAACGACAACGCTCATCCTCTATCTCACTTAAGTACACCCGTGAGACAGAATTTTTCTGATGGACCAATTGTTTGTTTAGTTCCATTTCCAAACACTTTTGCAATCCGCGGCCAACACCTTCTGCAAATGTTTCCCCGGCTCCAAAACCAATATTCTTCTGGTCTGTTAAACTGCTAACCACACCATTGTGTAGGGGCAGAGAAGTAATGAGAAGATTAGTAGTTTGTGATACATAAGCCTCGATTCCTGACAGTCCTGCTTCTTTCAGTGCCTCTTCATGTGTCAAACCGGTAACAATCATCTCAGGCAACAGCTCTGCTGGTCCTTCCGACAGCAAGTCAACTGCCTGAACACGACACTGAGCGAGCGGCAGCTGCTTTAAGTCCCCCTCTTCCCAAATATGAAAAATGCCTGATTCAGCTGATGTTAACTGGCTAAAGAAAAAGAGTAATTTACTCGAATCACCTTTATTCATGCTACGTTCAAGCCATGAATCTATATCTTGTACCCATTCAGCAGACACACCACTAGCGACCAATGGGTGTGGCACGAAGGAATGCCAGCTTCCTTCCAGCGTATTCAGATTAAGCAGGAAAATTTGATTATTCTGTTCCGATTCCCTCACTTTCGTACTCTCTTTGAATAATTCAAACACGATTACATTAGCCAACATCGCTCCCGCAGTAGATGAGAAGGCGGTTAACTGCTGGTCTCTAAAAAATACAGATTGATGGATACGGTTCCAAGCTGACTCCCAGCATGCACTAGAGTCTGGATGCACCAAAGGACCTGCAAGTCCCACCTGGTCTAGGCAAATAGCTGGTATAAACACCTTCTTTTCTTCCCTGCAAATCCTATGAAGATCCCGCAGTTCCTCTATATCATCCTTTTGCGAGATATACAAAATTGATTGATAATCCTGCACAATTTCACGCCATGAACTCTCGCTTTTATCCTGAAGGATGACCTCCTCTACAGCTATTTCAGGGTCTGATTTACGTGCATGTTCCTCCAATTCTGTTATACGCCGTCTATTTGTCTGTACCGAATCCGTAATTAGTACATGAAACTTTGGCAAGCCTGATTCAAGTAAAGCTGAAACCAAGGAAACAAAAAAAGGACCGGAGCCAACTGCCAAAACCTTTGCTTGACGATAGACTTGAAACCGGTACGCACCCGAGTCACCGAAACTGTCTAAAAATTCTATTTGAGAAGCATGCTTATTACGTATCTGATCCGTCAGTTGATGTGGACGATCTTGGCTTACATCCCTTACAAACCCGTTTTGATAAAGCACTTCTGCAATTTCATACACCCGATCCCGATATGGATCCGGCAATCCGTCAGTCAAATTAGCCAACGTGTACTCCCCGTTGAACATAGGCACCAGCTTTTCAACCCACTTATCGATCATATTGCCTTCCATCCGAAACGAACATAGGTTATTCCGAAAATATACTCCACTGTTGGGATCTGGGAAAAAAAATGTATCCCCTTTCACTCTCAAACGCATAGACGGGGTTAAATTCGTCATTTCGCTCCTCCTTACTCGTGAGCTGTACTTCAATCACCATATTATTTTCACTATTACCCTATGTACCGAAATTTGTCCTATATGTCTCATCTTTTAGAGAAAAGCCCCGGCAAAACAACTTTGCGGGGGCAAATCTTCTCCATTGGCAACCATGTTTTTCGATAAAATACTAAAAACTGATTAACGGCAACGTCCGAAACCGCCGCAACGTCCGAAACCGCCGCAGCGTCCGAAACCACCGCAGCGTCCGAAGCCGCCACAGCGTCCGAAGCCGCCACAGCTGCCGAAACAGGAACCAAAACCGAAACAAGAGCCAAATCCGAAACAAGAACCAAAACCTAAACCAAAACCAAAACAAGAACCAAAACCCATAGTGCCAAATTGTCGATCCATGGATTCCTGATATGGATCCCAAGGAATTGCCGCGTTTGCGTAGAAATCACCAACATTCAACATTTGGAGATCTCTTTGAAAATCATACATTTGCATAGCCTCCCTATTTTTTATACAGGTGTCTAGCAACAAGGAATAATCACAGCTTAGCCATAATGAATAGGTTAACGCACCTATACCTTTCCTCAACAAATTATGTAATGCGTTTGGGTATTGTTACCAAAGTAAAAGCCTATTTTAATTGCCAGATCACTATCTATTAAAAAACATCCAGGACACATGTTATGACCTTGGATGTTCAGAGTTATTTAAAATCTTTCAATTTTTCAATGTAATTTTTCACCAAATTTAAAATAGACCATTTAAATTTGGCTGTCCTTCTATTTAAATATTCCTCTTTACTAATGCTTTTTGCATCATCACTAATTCATTAGCCAGCTCTTTAATACGATATAATATATCCTCATCTACTATTTCATTTTTATCATTAAAATGACTGTGGTTTACGTAAACATAGCTTGGCGCCACATAACAGCGGTAATATCCGGCAATTGGCCTTAACTGATTTTCTATTACGAGGTAGTGCTGATAGGTCCCTCCATTAGCTGCAAACCCCATCACCTTATGTCTGAAAACGGATGGGGGCAATAAATCAAAAATATTTTTTAATGGCGCGGGAAAAGAACCATTAAAGATTGGAAAGCCTATTAAATAAAAATCCGCCTCAGAAACAGCTTTCACCACTATTTTCGTATCATTATTGTATAATTCCGGTTTTCTGCCATCACAAAATTCTACTTCATAATTTCGTAAATCAAGAAGTTCTGTATCAATTTCAGGGTGTTTTGTTTTGATTATTTTAAGCACTGAATCTACTAAAACGGCAGTTTTTGACCCAATAATTGTTCCTGAAATACCTAGTATCTTCATCTTAAAAGACTCCATCCCATATAATATTTTTCTGTAAATCCCCTCATATTTAGCTTACAGCTTCCAGCCCCATTTTATGCTTTTCAGAAATAAAACGAGTTTCTTTAGTATTAACCTTGTATAAAATTAGTGATTTTAATAAAAAATAAGAAAAAAACGATAGGAGCGACAAAAATGGGTCTAGTGAAAGCATTTAATGATTGGAGAGCTGCAAGGTATGAAAACCATGTTGCCCAAATGAAAGACATGAACAAATGTCCTGAATGCTATGGAAGAGGCTTTATGCCTTATCCAGCGAATGAATTTGCCTTTTATGGCAATTTACTCGATTGTCCAGGCTGTAACGGCAGCGGCGATTACGGGGATTGGAATGAGTTAGTCTGACAAGGATTTAACATTAATCGAAAGTTCCTGCAATACAATGAGACAAAAACGATTGTCGTCTTGTAAAACTGCGCTTACGGACACCAGTTCCGTAATGTTTGATAAAGTTAGATAATCCCTACTGTTTGCGGACATATGGTCCGTTATTTTGTAAAAAAGCAGTAATTTCTTGTATATTTTCGTAATTAACGTACTTAGGGTCCGCTTACGCCATAAATTAGGATCTTTTTTATGAGATTAATGGATCTATTGTCCGGATTTAATTAAATAGTAAAAAAATAACGCTCAAATCCGAGCGTTATTTTTTATTAATTTGTTATGCGATTTTTCTGTTAATTAAAATGTTAATTGAGATGTTTTTTTTGCATAATCGGAACGATCTATTACAAACTTACATATTATTCATCTGATTCTTCACTTTGTCTATTTGTTTGTGTTGGAAGTGTATCCCAGAAGCTTGTATCGGCTGATTCAATTGATCCGTCAGCGATTGCACGAACAGTTGAATCTAGTGTAGTAATCGTTTGTTTAATCAAATAGCCATTACTCTTTTGGCCAATCGCATAAGATTCAATATAATGATCAGACATGCCGCGCATTTCAAACAATAAAGTAGAAATATCATAATATGCAGCAATTCCATTACGTCCAATATTATTAGTCGAGCCTCCTGAATATTTTCCAAGGTGTCCCCAGCCTGTCGGTTGAATCGCATTAAATACAACTGATCCTAGCTTTTTTGACCCTTCTAACACTTCAGGTTTCACATTTGGACTAGTCGGATAAAGGATGGAACCAGAAACAAGCTGCCCTTCTGTTTCACTTAGCGTTCCTTGGTGATGCAGGTCAATCAAATAATCAATCTCGTATTTTTGAAGAACATTTTCATGCAAAGCCCTTGCTTCAGGCTCCATTTGACTAGGAGCTTTATCATGCTCTCGGTTTAAATCAATATAATTAGCATTGTAGCGTGTTAAATGTCGATCTCCATCTGCTAAATAATTTTCAAGTGAGAAATTAACATCTCCCATCGCTCCATCGGCATTTAACATCGGAATAATAAGAACGTTTACATTATCGAGCACACCCTTTGTCTTCCCTGTTCCCAGATGTTTAATAAATTCTAGAGCCCCTTCAGTTGTAAGCTGTTCATTTCCGTGCTGCTGAGTTAGAAATAAAATAGTCGGGTTTGCTGGATTCGAAATATATTTTGCCATGTAAATATCACGGCCTTTGACTGTTTGGCCAATTACCTCTAGCTCCATTGCCTGTTGCTTAGCATCCTGGGTTTTCAGATATTCAACTAAACTATCATATGTATGAAGAATTGATGTTTGAATTGAACCGTTCCCAGCACCTGGCCCATTCCCAACAGCTTGTACGGGCATGGAAACAGCTGTTACTGCTCCTAACGCCATTAAACTTGATAATGAAACAGAAAGTACCTTCTTTTTTAAGCTCATAAACGTTCCTCCCAATTCCTATTTGATGTTACACGCTCATTGTACGATTTGAGAGAAATTATGTTAATAGAGTGACTGACCTAATTGTTTGACAAAATAGGCTATATCAATTGTAGATATTTATCTTATAATAGGGAAAAAATGTATAAAATATATATATTATGGGGGATTTGTCGCTTATATAAATCCCCACTATCATTAAAATTTAGTGCAAAACACCTCTATTATTTATTTCTTCCTAAATAGCATTTGAAAGATGCTACTTCCGACAGAGCGAAATCTGAAAACAACGGAAGAATAATGTCGAAAAATCAGCCAAGCCGCTAGGATTTTAGGTCGAAAGTTGGAAGAAATTTGTTTTTTGTCTAAACCTGAAAAAGTCCCTCTACCTCTTTTCCTTCTCTTCCGTGAGTTGTTTCAGCTTGTGATAGAGAATTCCAAATCGCTTCCTCTGTGACCTCAGCAGCTGCAGTAAATATTTGGTTAAAGATTGGCAGGTCCTCTCTAATGAATCTTCCTGTATCATAATTCTCTTTGGAATAATGAGAAATTCTATTAGCAGTTGAAAAAGCAATAACAATATCCCCACTGCCATGGCCAAAATGGCTTCCAGTTCTACCAAGACCGATGCCGCACCGCTTTGCAACCCTCTCAAGCTGCCGATCACTTACTGGAATATTTGTTGCTAGCACGATGATGATCGATCCATCTGATGTTTTCGAAATACTATTACCATTAAGCTCTCCATGAGAAAACTTTTCCTTTGGAAACTCTTCTTTAGAGCCAAAATTTGTTATAACCATGCACCCAATTATGTATTCCTTTTTTTCCAATTCATCATAAATCACTCTCGAGGAACTTCCAATCCCTCCTTTATATCCGAAGCAAACCATTCCCTTGCCAGCACCTATTGCTCCCTCTTGGGAAAGATTTGTTGTTGCCGATGTAATGGCTTCAATCGCATGACTAGATTGTACAGGGAATTTTCGAATGGAATTTAAGATTCCATCATTACATTCGCCTGTAACAATATTAATCGTTCCCGTTGTATCCCCAATCTCTGGGTTCATTTCAAGCATATATTCTAATGTCCCTTGGGTTACTGCTGGGACGCCAAATGTATTTGTTAACATAATAGGGGATTCTATAACACCTAGCTCATTCACTTGAATGAGTCCGGCCGTTTTCCCGTACCCATTAATAACATAGCTTGCAGCAACAACCTTTTCTTGAAAAAGATTACCGCCGTGTGGAAGAATCGCTGTCACTCCTGAGCACGCGTAATCCTCCCCATCCATTGGAAAATCAAGTGTTACATGACCTACTTTTACACCTTCTACATCTGTAATGCAATTTTTCTTGCCAGTTTTCAATGTACCTACTGTATATCCTCTTTCTCTAATTTTCTTGCCGGCTGATTTATACATGTCAATCCTCCATCAGTATTATTAAAGTCTACTCTTGTAAATCATAACAAAATCATTCCAAATTGTGCTATTATTTGAAACCAAACTTGCAGGAGCAATTGTTGCTACTCCTAAAAATCTATTCTATGATATTATTATTTAAACAAAATCTTATTCTACTTATAAAGGAGACTGACCCATGCCCTCTTTTGTACATGAGCGAAATGGTGTATTCCCATCTGTATGCCCACTCGATTGCCCGGATCAATGTGGACTTCTTCTACATAAAGAGGATGGAAAAATCGTAAAAGTGGACGGAGATCCTAATCATCCCGTTACGAAAGGGAATATTTGCAACAAAGTGCGTAACATGACTGCACGTATTAATGATGAAAACCGATTGAAATATCCGATGAAAAGAACGGGCCCGAAAGGCACAGAATCGTTTGAAAGAATTAGCTGGGAGGAAGCGATTAACACCATAACTTCACACTGGAAGGAACTCATCCAAACGGACGGACCTGAAAGTATACTTCCCTATAGCTTCTACGGAAATATGGGAAATTTAACTGCGGAAGGAATGGACCGCCGCTTTTTTCACAGGCTTGGTGCATCACAGCTAGACCGCACGATCTGTCAGTCGGCTGGGACAGTAGGCTATAAGTACACAATGGGCGGAAGTTTTGGAATCGATCCAGAGGAAACCATACATTCAAAGTTAATCATCTTTTGGGGCGTTAATGCCGTGAGCACAAATATGCATCAGGTCGCACTTGCACAAAAGGCTAGAAAAAATGGAGCAAAAATCGTTGTAATAGATGTTCATAAAAACCAAACTGGACGGCTTGCTGATTGGTTTATTCCAATTTTTCCAGGAACAGATTCTGCGTTAGCACTTGGAATCATGCATATTTTATTTGATGAAAATAGAGTAAATGAGGAATTTTTACAGGAGTTTACAGTCGGTCACCATGAACTCCGTGAGCATGTTAAGCAATATCATCCTACTGCAGTTTCTGAAATCACGGGTGTACCTATTGAGGATATTTATAAACTTGCACGTATGTACGGGGAAACCTCTCCATCTTATATTCGAATTGGAAATGGACTTCAACATCATGATAATGGCGGGATGGCCATCCGTACAATCGCCTGTCTGCCGGCTTTAACCGGACAATGGCTGGAAAAAGGCGGTGGCGCTATTAAGGGGAATTCTAGTTATTTAGCTCATAATTCCGAGGCTTTGCAACGTCCAGAACTATTGGAAAACAAAAACACACGGATAATCAACATGAACCAGCTTGGCCAGGCTCTCTTAGAGCTGGAGCCACGAGTTAAGTCCTTATATATTTATAGCTCTAATCCGGCTGTTGTTGCCCCTGAAGGTAATAAAGTTAGAAAAGGACTAGAGCGTGATGATTTATTTGTTGTTGTTCATGATTTATTTATGACAGAAACGGCAAAATACGCTGACATTGTGCTGCCAGCAACCTCATCCTTTGAAAATATGGACTTTTATAGCTCGTATTGGCACCATTTCATTCAATTGCAACAGCCCGTAATCGAGCCTCATGAAGAAGCAAAATCGAATGTTGATGTTTTCCGTTTGCTTGCGGATGGGATGGGCTATCATGAACAAGCCTTTAAAGATACGGAAGAGGACATGATCAGACAATCTTTAGATAATCCAACTAATCCTTATATTGATGCCATAAGTTTTGAGGGCTTAGTTGAACAGCAATATATGAAGGCAAATGTCAAACCATTATTTCCTGGAAAGCTATCAACACCAAGCGGAAAAATTGAACTTTATTCTGAACAAATGAAGCGAGAAGGGTATCCGGCTCTTCCAACCTATATACCAATTCATAAAGATGAAGATTCCCCATTTTTATTCGTTCCAGCGCCTAATCATAATTTCTTGAATTCAACTTTTTCCAATAATGAGAAGCATGTTTCCCTAGAAAAGGATCCTAAGCTTCATTTAAATCATGAGGATGCACATGAATTAGATATTGTAGATGGAGAGACTGTACGGGTTTGGAATAATCGCGGAGAATGTGAACTAAAGGCAGCTGTTGGAGATTTGGTCCTTCCGGGTGTGGTCGTTTCTCAAGGATTATGGGCAGATACCCCGGGTAAAAAACACCATGTAAACTCACTTACACCAGACCGGATTTCAGATATGGGCGGCGGAGCAACCTTTTTTTCCGGACGGGTGAAGGTGGAAAAGCTAAATGTATCAGATGGAATCAATAAATAATTTGTTCATAGATTTGAATAGTTATTACTAAAACGCTTGGAATTAGTTTCCAAGCGTTGCTTTTTTTAATCTGCACTTCGTTTATTCTCTATACATTTAGCGTGACGCTTTAGGCGGTTGGCACACGTCGCATTTGCGTTGGTGATTATTTTTAAACTTCGTAAATGTTTTTTCAAAATTGCTGCCACATGCACATTTAAATAATAACTTCTGAGAAAAACCGTGATATTCCGTTGCTAGCAACTTACTATCCGAATTTTTCTCAACAAATTCTTTAATTTTACCGATTGTCCATCGTTTATTCATGCTCTTACACCTCTCTATTTTACCCTTCCGGCATCCGTCCATATTGAGCAAAATCTGTAATTATCATAAGTTTCTCATTATAACATGATCTGTCACACTATTAAGCAGACGTAATATTGAATATCTTTCTATCCATTTAGTCCTGATTAAACCACAATGGATCTTTGTCATCAACATCACCGTTATAATTGATTAGAATCTCATCTCCTGCTTTAATATCTGTAAAAGCATAGAAGTCGAATGTATGATTTTCAAAATTAATCTCATAAATAGCATTGGGTTCATAAGAATGATTAAACAACATTCCATAACCAAGAAGGATCGCAGAATGATTTTTCCCATACTCAAAAGCGTAATCAGCGAGTAGGGTCTGCTCAATGTACTGATGCTGGTCGTTTGGATATGAAATGACAGGCGCTTCATGTAAAAGCTCTCCTTTTTTGATATCACATGTTGCAAATACCCCTCTATTGAATTCTCCATTACTTAGTGAAGATGTTTTTACCTCAATCATGTTGTTTTCCTTCTCACTTTTAAAATTTTTCTTTCTAACTGTAACATTAATTTGAACAATATGCTCTATTTATTTCGAAAAGAGTCTTTCCGATTTATCATAAGGATATGTACTCGCTAACTATTTCCATACCTTTGGTTATTTCCAAGTTCTTTGTCGTTTGTTGCGGAGTTATGGTTGGATCGTTCAAGACAAAATTATAGTATCACTCCTGAAAAATCCCCGCTCAGCACTTCCTTCTCATATTGATTTTTGCATAAAAAGGAAGCAGAGATACGAGTTCTATTATTCTGTTTTTCGAATTGCTCAATTGTTACTTCACAAATGATCGTATCTCCTGTAAAAACTGGTCTCAAAAACTCAAAATTCATCGTACGAGCGAGTACGTTGTTATCTCCGCCAATTTTTGTTGGTAATGTAGCAGTCAACAATCCTTGAACGACAAGCCTCCCTTGTTCATCAGGATGAATATGGTGATTCCCCTCATCCCCAGATATTTTTGTAAACAATTCCACATCTTCTTTTGTGAATTTCCGTTCAAATGTAATAATATCGCCTACTGTTAAAGACAATTCTTTTCTCCCCTTTTTATTTTCAATTATTTTAATAATTTGAGCGGACATTGAGTGCGCTATTTACGAAAAAACACAGGAAATTACTGCTTTTTTACAAAATTGCGGAACCTATGTCCACAAACATAAGGAATTAATTCATTTTTGCTCAAATAAAGGAACAGATGTCCGCCAAGTCTAGATAGAAATAAAATAGCGTCCCACCCTTTTAGTTATGACAGAAAATCTTGAGGTTTCCAATCTTTTGGCTTAATACCCTTATTCATCCATTCCTTTTGTGGCGGTTGATATGGGGCAGTGGCCATTAAATGATTGTTATGCCAGCTTGCTGCCCCGGAACGAATCATTTCATCGAGGAGAATTTGTATAAATTCCTCAGGCTGAAGCTGGAAAGTGTAACGTGCAAAGTCTTGGAACCAACCACAATTTAGAAGATACTGATCGATTTCTTCTTTTGCCAATCCGTTTTTAATGATTAGGGTGAATGAAAAAATCCTCTTGCAGGCATGCCATGAGATTTTTTCTGGTGCCTTTAGCCACTTTTCAAACCGTTCCCTTGCAAAATCAATGGCAGCATGAGGATTCTCCATTTGTGGTCCATGTCCTGAATATGCCTGTTTTATCTGGAGCTTGGACAGCCGATCCAGACTTTCGATAGATCGATGGATCGATGCAACACCCTCTCGAAAGATATTTAACCAGCCGATATCATTTTTGTGAAATAGATCCCCGGAAATTAATATTTTTTCTTCAGGATCATATAAAGAAATATGCCCTAACGTATGTCCCGGTGTGTGCAAGACTTTAAAAGTTCTACTTCCCGTATAAATTTCATCGTTATCTGAAAGTTTCCTATCTACTCGGTAAGGTTCTACAGGCTGATCTAACCATTCCGCACTACAGGCTTCAGGATCACAAGAATTAATAATTTCGGCATCCCATTTATGAGCAGCAATCTTCACATTGTAATTTTTTTGAAGATGAAAATTCCCACCTACATGGTCACTATGATAATGTGTGTTCACTATAAGGTGTAATTCTTCTGGTGAAACACCATGATCTTTTATTAGTTGCTCAGTTTCTTTCACATCACTCCCAAAACCAGTATCAATAAGAATCGGGAGCTGATCCTGAATTAGAACCATGTTTGCACTTGGAAATTTTCTTTCAAAAAAAATAATCCTAGATTTTTTCAAACGGTATCCCTCCTACACCATTATGGTTGAGCGTTCGCTCAATTTTATTATAAATAATTTACAGAATATTTAAAATAAAATTCATCCCGATAACTAATTTGTCACATCAATTAAATTAAAAAGGGCCTTCCCAGTTAAAGCAAAGCACCCTGTTACTTGAAATTTTTTTATGAATCGTACTAGCAAGACAACATTTTTTCAACTAAAAATGAGCAAAGACTCAACCCTTTAAACTTGTTTGTATGTTTACGATGATGAGTAATACTAATATTATATCTGTTGCACTAGATAGTTTAATAGTCTTCACAATCTTTGCACTTACAAAGAAAAAGGGCTGCCATAGCAACCATTTTCTACATTCATGTTTTGTTTAAATAGATAGAACCTTATTTTTTCGGCATTCTCGACAACTTAATAAAAACTCCTAACCCCGCTAAGAAAAACCCTAAACAAAATAAGCTAGCTGGACTCCCCCAAACTATTTCACCCATTTAAAAACCCTCCAACACTAATTTTAGGTAT
>NZ_JBALOW010000018.1:0-35025 GCF_036965085.1 Bacillus sp. JJ1532 | reverse complement strand
TTAATTTGTGAGAAAAATTTTTGGGAACCTTCTATGACGAAAAAGATAGCTTACGCAAATATTTTCTTTCAGGCTTGTTAAACTCACGTTAGTAAAAAAAGAGTCTCCACTTATTGTAGAAACGCATTTTTCTAGCTTAATAGAAACCTAGTATAGATACATATAAAAACAACAACTAGAACCCAACGTATGCTTGTTCAATATCCTTTAAATCGGTACATTTTCAAAATGTTCAACTATTGGAAATGGGTCGTAGAAATGATGTAATTGTTTTTTCCATTCTTGATACTCTTTTGATTGTCTAAATCCAATTGTATGATCAACTAAAGTTTCCCATTTCACAAGTAATAAATATTTCCCCTCAACTTCTATACATCGTTGTAATTGGTGGGATATGTACCCTTTCATTGATGAAATAATTTCTGATGCTTCACGAAATGCTTCTTCAAATTCCACTTCCATACCTATCTTAACTTGCAGCATTGCAGCTTCTAATATCATACAATTACCCCCATTTTACGATTATACCATCTGTGAATTTTCTCCTTTTGATCTCTTGGAACCATTCGTACAATATAAAATTTTTATATTTGAAAAAGACTTTTTAACCACTGTTCATCCCATTGGAAATAAATTCCATCATTTTCCTTTTGTAAAAATAAAGCTTTAGGGTAAGGTAAAGCAAGTTCAGGCATATTACTGGGACTAAAATATTGTAGTTCAGCAGTTTCGTTATCAATTGGACCTAATTCACCACTTTGAATAACGCAATCAAACATATAGCCGATATACTCCACTTGATGACCATTAGGATATTCGTAACGAAAGTCTTTCCCACCAAATACGCCTAATAACTTTTTTGGCACAACATATAATCCCGTTTCTTCCCATACTTCACGAACAACTGCTTCGGCAGGTGCTTCTCCAAGTTCAATTGCACCAGCAGGAAGACTCCACTTCTCGCCATTCCCTTTGTTTTGTAATAAAATTTCACCCAAATTGTTTCGAACAATTCCTGTTACACTTGGCATAAAAATAAGTTCATTACCGACTTTTTCTCGGAGGTTTTTATAATAATCCGACATTGCCATTTTTCTAACCACCTTGAAATATTAATTTCTATTTATATTCTCTCCGATATACAAAAACACCTGTTTTTCTTCAACTAAACTTCAATTATCTTAATAACTCCTGCAGAAAAGACGTTTATCCCACTTGGATCAAACACATAAATCTAGAATGAAGATTAATTTTTGATATGAAATGGAAATATTAAAAGACCAAACCCCTCGATTTGGTCTGAAAATTTTTTAAGAAACTTCTTTCTTACTCTTCTGCCGATTTTAATTCATCCTGTTTTTTCTTATTAATATTATGGATTACAAAAGTTCCTATGAAAGCTAAAATCAGAATTCCGAAAAAGATTAAATGGTGTAATTCAATTCCAAATACACTAGCAAACATTTTGGCTGATATAATTGCGATCAGAATAAATGCAGTGTTTTCTAATTCAGGTACTTTTTCAATTAGCACAAGAAAAACTTTAGCAACGGTCCGCATCATTAATATGCCAAGCATGCCCCCGATTAATAAAATCCATACTTCTTCCGAAACAGCAAAGGCAGCTAAAATACTGTCAGCAGAAAAGGCTAAGTCCATCAGTTCTACCGAAATAACCGTTGCCCAGAAGATTCCGATTGTGCGGACGAGCCAGCTTTCTTTTTTCATGCCACTTGTTTCTTCATCGTCTTCACCCATCCAGAAATGCTTAATGACAATCCAAGCTAGATAAGCAGCCCCCAGAACCTTTATCCACCAGAACTTAATTAACAGCATTCCAAGACCGATAAAAATGAATCGGAAAAAATAAGCACCGATTAATCCATAAGTTAAAGCTTTTCTTTGCTGCTCTTTAGGAAGATGCTTGACCATTACAGCTAAAACTAAGGCATTATCCGCAGATAATAAACCTTCTAGTATAACTAATGTACCTATATAGCCCCATGATACAGGATCAGACAATACTTTGGCCCACATTTCCCAATCAAAAAAAGAAGCATAGGTGTCTAATAAAAGATTAAGAATTTCCAAATGAAAGACTCCTTTAGATAACTACGAATACCTATATTTTTTACCGAAAATTATCACTTCCTTAGGATTCTCACTAATGGAATAAATATGCAAAATCTGCGATAGTCTTTTTCCCTTTTTCAATGAATAGAAGATATATAAAAATTTTTTGGACAGGAAAAGTGCAATATCGGAAACTTGTCCAGAAAAACCGAATGCTGCTATTTTAAAGGCTGAATACCGTTTCAAACTCTTGCTTTGGCAGTGGTTTGCTTATGTAATATCCTTGAATTTCATCACAACCGATCTTTTCTAATATATGAATGACTTCCTCCGTTTCTATCCCTTCAGCAACAACCTTTAGATTCAATTCATGTGCAAGAAGTGTAATAGCCTTTACAATAGCAATATCATCTGAATTCTTAGCCACTTCCTGTATGAACGTTCGATCAATTTTCAAGGAATGAATTGGAAATTTCCGTAAATAATTTAGTGACGAATACCCTTTGCCAAAATCATCAATGGCTACAGTCACACCCATTTTTCTCAATTCATTTAGGCATGAAATACATTCCTCTGCATGATCTATGAAACTATTTTCCGTAATTTCAATTTCAAGAAGATGTGGCGCAAGCTCCGTTTTATCTAGCACTTGCTTAATAACATGGTGAAAATTAGGCAGTCGGAAATGAAGAGGTGAAATATTAACTGAAACTTTAACTGGCTTGGAAAAAAGAGTTTCATTCCATTCCTTATTTTGCTTACAAGCCTTTTCCAACACCCATTTATCTAATTTATGAATAAATCCAGTTTCCTCTGCAGTAGGAATGAAATCATCAGGTGAGAGTTTTCCGAGATCAGGGTTATTCCAGCGTATTAAAGCCTCTATCCCATTAATTTCTTTCGAAACTAAGTTCATCTTTGGCTGAAAATAAAGTTCAAATTCATCATTCTCTATGGCATTTCGTAAATGATATTCAATTGATAACGCTTTCTCCTGTGAATGAGACATATCTTTTTCATAAATATTAAATGTATTTCGGCCTTTTGATTTCGCCCTATACATCGCTGCATCCGCATTTTTTAATAATGTCTCACAATCATCCCCATGGTCAGGGAAAATACTAATTCCAATACTGCATGAAGTGAAAATTTCCAAATTGTTTAATAGCATGATTGATTGATCAAAAATAGAAAGTATTTGATTTGCCGAATGTATTGCGCATTCATAATCATTAATTTTTGGATAGAGAATAATAAATTCATCTCCAGCAAAACGGTAAATTTGTGCTTTTTGGAAGAGAGCTTTTTTAAGCAAAAAGGAAACTTTTGTAATTAATTGATCTCCCACTGCATGACCGAAAGAATCATTTATTTGTTTAAATCGGTCAAGATCGAGATATAATAAAGCAATTCTTTCATTTCGACTTTGGGAAATTGAGATTAAGTGATTTAAATCATCGCTAAACTTTCGTCTATTAGGTAGACTAGATAGTATATCGTGATAGGCCATATATTCAACTTGCTGCTGGGCGTGATGCAGTTCAGTAATATCATTCATGCAGCCAAGAATTTCTTTAATCTCTCCATGCTCATAAATTGGCGTTAAATGAGTTAATATCTGTCTCCCGCGAAATGGATATTGATAAGTAACTTGGCGGCCTAAAAAGGCCTGATGATAATATTGAATTAGGTTTTCGGTTATCTCTTTAGGAAATATTTCATGTACCTTTTTATTCTTCATATTTCCGTTCTCTAAACCTAATTTATTTGCTAATTGCCCCTCATTGAGTGTATATACATAATGATCATGATCCTTAGCTACTTTAAAGATTAGATTATTCATCGAGGCAACAATTTGCTGATAATCATTTTGCAAGGCCGTTAATAGTTTTTCTTGCGCAAACTTCCCTTCTGAAATATCAGTACGTATGGCAATAAACATAGTCGTTTTACCAGAGAGGTCCTTTAATGGCACGATGGTTGTCTTTACCCAATAGAAAGACCCGTCTTTTGCTTTATTCTTCACCTCACCTTCCCACACTTCTCCTTTATTAATACTGGTCCACATATTTTTGAAAAATTGCTTATCGTGATGGCCTGAATTCAGAATACGATGATCCTTTCCGATTAACTCCTCACGGCTATATTTTGAAAGCTCACAGAATTTGTTGTTAGCATAAATAATTTCTCCCTTAATGTTCGTAACAGCTACGATTGCTGAAACATCAAGTGCGAATTTTAGATTAGAATAGTCTTCAAGGAAAGAGCTAATCTCCTGAATATCCTTTTCCATTCCTAAAAATGACTGATAATTTTTATGACCAATTTTAAATAACTCTTTCAACGAATTAATCCATGGCTGCACTTGATTTTCTTCAAACATTCCAGCCATTTTCACACCCCTTTAAAATGTAAAAATATTAATAATGTTACATAAATATAAATCCATTAAACTAAGTAATAAGATCTATCATTATTCCAATTAAAAGATACACAAAACATTAAAACCCATCTAAAATCATGAATATTTAGTAAAAAATGTAACTACCCATAGATTAGTTTATTTTTATCACATTTTGTCGGTTAATACAATAAGTTGTCGAGTTTACACTAATAGCATGTTAATAATGTATTTTTATACAGAAGTCAGAGTAATATTCTAATAGATGAAAGAAGGAGTGCAGTTGGAATTTATAGAATATTTAATTAACAGAAAGGAGATGGGAGCTTGCAACAAACAGAAAGCAGTAATTTATTATTTAAATTAGATGAAGCTATTCACCTCTTTGTCAGGCCGGATACGTTTCCGTTGGCTCTTCGTGTAATGAAAAAAGGAGAACCCCTTCCAGATCGTGTCAAACGCCCTTATAAAGACTTCGGAAAAACATTTAGCATTTGCCAAGGGATCACAATGGCTAGGAGATATGGCTGGGGACTAGCGATGGATCGGGAGGATCTTTCCTGCCCAATTGCAAAGATCGCTTTTGGTTTTGAAGAGGAATTAGCCTATTATTCAGAGGGAAATTTAACCGATGGGATGTATACAAAAACATGTGATATCGGTACCATAACGGAGTCAGCTGTTCCAAAATTTACAACTGCTGAATCGGGAACTGTATTGATGGCTCCGTTAACGCGTGCAGCATTTGAACCTGATGTGATTGTTGTCTATGGAAATTCCGCACAAGTCATGCGTATGGTTGCAGGGGCTCTTTATCATACAGGCGGCGAAATTACCTCAACCTTTACAGCGCGAGCTGATTGTGCAGATATAGTCATTAAGACTATAAAATCAAACAAACCACAAGTTATTCTTCCATGCTATGGTGACAGGGTATTTGGACAAACACATGATCATGAAATGGCCTTCACCATTCCATACTCCTCCGTAGAAAATTTCATTGATGGATTGAAGCAAACACATAAAGGCGGTGTCCGCTATCCGGTTCCAACGTATTTGCAATATGAAGCAAAATATCCGGAAACCTATGAAAAATTAAATGAAATGTTTAAATGAATGCATGAAAAAGAATGNNCATTCTTTTTCATGCATTCTTCAAATCTAGCAGTCTTTTATCAACTAGGCGTTTTTCTTCTTTTTTTATCGTACCTGGTGCGACTTTCTTGAGAATAGGTGTCACACGGATAACATCTTGGAGTTTGCTAATTAGGCTTTCATCAAGTTCCTCTTCAGACTCTATAAATAGCTCGAATTCGTCCTGGTTGCGTTCCCACGAAACTATTCCTTGGAACATTCTATACCCCGCTTCCTCCAATACAAGCGAAAGCTGCTTTTCTCTAACAAACATCCCTTTTACCTTTATTCCATCACTCACTCTTCCAAGAACTCCAGCAATCCGCTTGCCTTCATAACCTTCCACCCAGCGTGACAAATCTCCGGTTCCAAAGCGAATGAGCGGATAGCTTTTGTCATATAAAGTCACGACAATTTCACCTTCACCTGTATGAACTTCCTTCCCATTATGTGGATCGCAAATTTGCACAACCGCTGTATTAGTCAAGCATAAACCAGGCCCTTTCTTATCCTCAAAGGCAATACAGCCACAATCTGCAGTGCCATATCCTTCATAGACTGATATCCCACTGTCCTCACATCTTTTTCTCATATCCGTTGTCAGCATCTCCGCCGTAAAAAATGCCTTGTTTATATGAATCTCTTTGCCTTGCATCCACCCCTTTTCCTCCATTGCGTCTAATAAGATGGAAAAGAAACTCGGTGTACCGACATAACCAGTCACTTGTAAATCCTTCATCACTTGTATTTGCAGTTCACGATTACCTGTTCCAGCTGGAATGACTGTTGCCCCTATTTCTCTGAGAGCAGAGTCAAACATAAAGCCTGCGGGTGATAAATGATAAGAAAAGGTATTTTGTACTATATCCCCCTTACCAAAACCTGCAATAGACAGAGCCTCAGAAAATCTCCAAAAATCTTGTTCTTGTGTTTGAGGGTCGTAGATTGGGCCCGGAGACATAAATATTCTTGCCATCTCTGCAGCTTGGATCGTTGTAAAATTTCCGAATGGGGCATTTATACTCTGAAGCCTAGGCAATTGATCCTTTTTTAATACCGGAATTTTCTCCAAATCCTTAAATGACTGAATATCACCTGGAGAAAGGCAAGCCTCATCCATAATCTCTTTGAACCCTTTTGCATGGTCATAAGCATATTGGATAACGCCTTTCAATGCCTCCATTACAGCCACCTCTTTCTTCTTTTATACGATTTAATTTCTTTATAGCTTCTTCGTCCCTTATCGCTCATCCCTAAATAAAACTCACGAACATCCTGATTAGCTAGTAATCTTTCAACTGTTCCATCCATCACAATACGGCCATTTTCCATTATGTAGCCATAATCGGCAATAGATAACGCTACATTCGCGTTTTGTTCAACTACTAATATCGTTGTCCCTTCCTCTTCATTAATTTTCTTGATGATGGCAAAGATTTCTTTCACAAGCAATGGAGCTAGTCCAAGTGAGGGTTCATCTAATAGCAGTACTTTAGGCTTAGCCATGATTCCACGGCCAATTGCCAGCATTTGCTGCTCACCCCCGGATAAATAGCCTGCCTGCCTGTTTTTTAACATTTCCAGCTTCGGAAAATAATGATATACCTTTTGGATATCGTCCTTAATATTTTTGCGGTCTTTACGAGTGTGAGCACCTGCTATTAAATTTTCCTCAACTGTTAATTGCTCGAATACACGACGCCCTTCCATGCATTGAAAAATCCCTTTTTTTACAATCGTTTCGGCATCGCTGACATCAATTCGTTCTCCGTACAACTCGATATATCCGTCAGTCACTTCACCATTTTCGCTTTTTAATAGACCGGATATGGCCTTAAGAGTAGTAGTTTTTCCTGCACCATTACTTCCTAATAAGGCAACAATCTTTCCTTTAGGAACCACCATTGACATTCCTTTTAGGACAAGAATAACCCGGTCATACATGACTTCGACATTATTAATCGTCAGCATACAATTCCTCCCGCTCATTACTTTCAAAAAGGGAGCGTCCGTTAAAACGCTCCCACCCTCATTTAATAGCCGATATAATCTGTGAATATTTCAAATTTGCCATTTTCTACTTTTGCTAATCTAATTTGGTTAGTACCAGCATGATTATCAGCTGAGAAAGAAACTGGTGCTGCCAGACCGCCTAGATCAAGATTTGATAATTTTTCTAAACCGCCTCGTATCCCTTCACCCGTTGTCGGATCATCAGCCAGCTTCATGCCTTCAACCATAATTTTCGCTGAAACCCATCCTTGGATGAACTTTTGGTTCTTATCCTCTAACTTTTCACCTTTACCTTCTAAATACTCCTTTATCTCCGCTATACCTGGTAAATCTTCGTAAGGAAACGCATGTGTCACAACACCGATAAAGCCTTCCGCTGCATCACCTGCAATTGGAAGCAAGCCTTCACCTGTTGCCCAGTTCAATCCAATAAATTGTGTATCTATCCCTAGCTTTTTGGCATCTTTTAGAATAGTTGCTGTTGCCCCCCACGTTTGTTGAATAAGCGCATAATCAGGGTTTTTCTTTTCCATATTTAATAATTGTGAAGTTGCATCAAGCGTTTGCAGTTCAATAATTTGTTCATCAACAACGTCAATACCAATTTCTTTTGCAAAGTTTTTCGCATCTTCAATTGGTGATTTTCCAAATGCTGTATCATTATAAAGTAAAGCAACCGTTGGGGTTCCACCGCTATGATTATCTTTTATCCACTTTAAGGCTGATCTTGCTTGGTCTGAATAAGTCGCAGCAGCTAAAAAGTTATATGGGCTTTCCTCTATATTTTTGAGGTTTTCGGAATAAGAACCGGAAATATATGGAAGCTTATCAGTCGCCACTTGCTGGCGAAGAGCTTCGGTATCACCTGTTCCCCATCCTAAAATAGCTGCCACCTTATCTTTTGATTTATATTTTTGATAAAGTTTTTGAGCTTCAGGAATTTTATAAGCATAATCATCACTGATTATTTCAACGTTATGGCCATTAATTTCTTGCTTACCTATATGCTCAAAATACGCTTTTGCACCTTCAGCATAAGGAGTTCCAACATCACCAGTTCCTCCTGTAATATCAAAAATCCCACCGAATTTAACTGTACCCTTTGTATTGCCTGAACTCTTCTCACCGCCTGAACATGCTGTAAGCAATCCTAACATTAACACTAACAACACAGCCCAAAACTTTCTCATTTTCTTCCCCCTTAACTTGAGTAAATAATTATTAAAAATTAGAAGTAATTGCAAATTACATCCAATATCTAATCACCTAATATGAAAATGGCCACAATCTAAAGTAATCTTTAATATTTTTCCATATTTTCGCCAGCCCTTGTGGTTCATAAATAAGGAACAATATAATAACAAGTCCAAATACAACTTCCTTCATTCCAACGAGAACATTAGCAATATCCGGGAAAATCCCACTTAAAAGCTCAACACCTGAGCGTAGAACAACGGGCAGCAAAGTAATAAAAACAGCTCCATAAATAGAACCAAATACACTGCCTAATCCACCTACAAGTATGATGGCTAAATATTCAATCGAGACGCCAATGCTATACAGCTCTGGACTTACAACCATCGTGTAATGTCCAAGCAATGCCCCTGCTACACCTACAAAGAACGAACTGACGATAAAGGCAAGCACTTTATACTTGAATAAATCAATACCCATCACTTCTGCAGCAATATCCCTGTCCCTAACAGCGATAAAGGCTCTGCCAACTCTTGACCGGAAGAGATTTAATGTGAACATTGTTGTTATGATCAGGACACCAAACATTAAATAGTAATAGCTTGATTCACTATTAAAGATAAAACCGCCAATTTCAGGTCTAGATAGGACCATTCCAGCTGTACCGCCTGTTAGTGAGTCCCATCTAGAAATTACAAAGAGGATGATCACCTGGGCTGCCAAGGTAGCAATAGCTAAGTATAGTCCCTTTAAACGGAGAGAAGGCAATCCAAATAGTCCTCCAACAATTGCAGTGATCATCCCGGCCGTTGGCATCGCAATCCAAAAACTTAAGCCAAGCTTTGCCGTTAGAATGGCAGATGTATAGCCGCCGACACCTAGAAAGGCCCCAACCCCAATGGATATTTGTCCAGTAAAACCAGTTAATATATTTAGCCCGATGGCGCCTATGGCAGCAATTCCACAAAGAGTGGCGAGACCAACAACGTAATCAGATGCTATTAGCGGAAAGATGGCTAAGAGTGCAAGCATGATAAAGACACGTACTCTTACGCGGGTGATTTTCCATATGGCCATATCTTGTTTGTAGTTCACATGGAACTCTCCACACCCCATTACAAATGGATTCTTCATCCGGTTACACCCTCTCGATTTCTTTTTTGCCAAATAAACCATAAGGCTTGAACATGAGAATAAAGACTAGAATGACAAATGGCATGACTTCTTTCAATCCGCCGCCAACTAATGGATCTAAGTAGCCTCCTGTCATACTTTCGATCACACCAATAATGAGTCCCCCGATAATCGCCCCAGGGATACTATCCAAACCGCCAAGAATGGCAACAGGAAGCACCTTAAGCCCAATAGCCGAAAGCGATGCATTAACACCATTAATATTTCCGAGCAAAATACCGCCGACTGCTGATACAACTGCTGCTATCGCCCATGCCACAGCAAAGATCACTTTCACACTTATCCCCATTGACATGGCAGCCTGCTGATCATCCGCTGTTGCACGCATCGCAATCCCAAGCTTTGAATATTTGAAAAACAGTGTAAAAATTAACAGCATGATAATAACAATGACCAATGACCATAAATAAACCGGAGCCACTACAACTTGGCCTAAACGAACGGGCTCTTCAGAGAAGATTTTTGGAAACACACGTGTTTCATGGCCCCAAATAATATGCACGATTCCTGCTAACACACTTGATAATCCAATTGTTGCCATGATCATAGAGATAACTGGTTCACCGATAAATGGCCGTAATACAATTCTTTCAATGACAAAACCGAGTACAGCACTGAAGATGAGGGCAATTAATAATGCGGCAATAAAGGGAATGTTATAAGCTGTTATTAAGGTCAGACAAACATATGTCCCAATTAATAGAAATTCCCCTTGCGCAAAGTTAATGGCGTCACTAGATTTATAGATTAATACAAATCCGAGCGCCACCAATGCATACACACTTCCTACTACGATGCCTGTTACAAGCATTTGCAAAAAAAACGCCATTAAGCAGCTCCCTCTCCTTCTTCCATGAAAATCACTTGAAGTGTTGTATGAATCGTTTGTTCATTTCCATCCCGATATCTGATTTTTCCTTCAACATTTATTTGCCCTTGCTCAGAGTACAATCCTTCAATCAACGATTCATATTTTTTGGCTACAAACTGTCTTCTAACCTTTTTCGTTCTTGTCAGCTCCTCATCATCCGCATCAAGCTCTTTATAAAGAAGGACAAATTTTCTCACGCGTGCTTTCTCAGGTAACGTTTGATTGATTTCATTTACTTGCTTTTGAATCATGTCTAAAACTTGAGGCTTGGATGATAAATCTGTGTATGTCGTATAGCTTATTTGATTTTTCTCTGCCCATCTGCCGACGTTTTCCATATCAATATTAATCATCGCCACCACGTATGGACGGTCTTTTCCAATCGCTACCGCTTCTTGAATGTATGAGCTGAATTTCAATTTGTTTTCAATAAATTGCGGCGAAAACATTTCTCCTGAATGCAGCCGGATGACATCTTTTATTCGGTCGATCACATATAAATGACCTTGATCATCCAGTCTCCCAGCATCTCCAGTATGCAGCCAGCCGGATTGAATCGTTTCCAATGTGGACTTTTCATTTTTGTAATACCCTTTACATATGCTTGAACTCTTGATAAGTATTTCTCCCTCCTCAGAGATTTTCACCTCTGTTCCAGGAATTGGGATGCCAACACTGTCAAATTTAATGTCGCCGTCACGATGAACGATCGAAATTCCAGATACTTCTGTTTGTCCATAAATACTCTTTACATTTACACCGATACTATGGAAAAACTCGAACACATCCGGACCAAGAGGCGCGCCTCCAGTATAGGCACGCTTCATATTAAGAAGTCCTAAATGGTCTCTTATCGCGCTAAACATAAAATAATCGGCTATTTTATATTTCCATTTCGTACTGATCGATATTGGCTTATTATCAAAATGCGCTCTCGCTACTTTTTCGCCAATAGGCTTGCACCATTGATAAATTTTTCTTTTCAGCCAGCCGGCATCCTGTATTTTCACTTGAAATTTCGAAAGCATATCTTCATAGATTCTTGGTGGTGAAAACATCACTTGAGGTCCGATTTCTCGTAGATTTTCTAACACAGTGGAAGGTTCTTCTGGGAAGTTAATGGTCATTCCATTATATAGGCCCATCGCCATGGTCATCATTTGTTCCCCAATCCAAGCGAGCGGGAGGAAGGATACATATTCATCCTTTTCTGTAAGCGGGTCAATGTTTGAAAGGTTTATTGCCATTTCCAGCAAGTTCTTATATGTGAGCATTGTTCCTTTCGGATTCCCGGTAGTCCCGGAAGTATAAGAAAAAATTGCAACATCCTCTTCATTGCCTTTCTCCACCTCTGATAGAAAAAATGAAGGGGACTCTAATTCAAAATTCTTTCCCATTGCTTGGACATCCTTAATGCTTAGTAAACAATCATCCTTATAATTTCTCATTCCCCGTGGATCATAGTAGATAATCGTCTTCACCTTCGGAATCTCTTCGCGAATCTCAAAAACTTTATCCACTTGCTCTTGATCCTCCACTACAACGATACTGGCATCACAATGGTCTAAAATATAACTAATTTCACTTGGAAGTGATTCTTGATAAATTCCGACTGACACGCCTCCCAGACATTGAGTAGCTAATTCGCTCATCACCCACTCAGGGCGATTATCTCCTATTACAGCTACTTTATCTCCTCGTTTAAGTCCTAGCTTGGCTAAGCCTAGACTGAGAAATTTAACTTCTTCTAAGTATTTTTCATACGTAATTTCATTCCATATACCAAAATCTTTTTCTCTTAAAGCCACATTTGATCCGGCTTTACTTGCCCACTCTAGTAAAATTTTAGGAAATGTCTTGTTCGAGCTGGACATCAATTTAAAACCTCCCCTATCTGCTTACCCAACATTTTCTTCACCTAAATAAGCATCAATAACCTTTTGGTTATTTTGGATTTCATAAGGCGTTCCGTAACCAATTAACTTTCCAAAATCGAGGACAGCAATATGATCAGAAAGGTCCATCACGACACCCATATCATGTTCTATTAGAATAATGGTCGTATTCATTTCCTCATGAATATCGATTATGTACCGGGCCATGTCTTCCTTTTCCTCACTGTTCATTCCGGCCATCGGCTCATCTAGAAGAAGTATTTCCGGTTCTAATGCAAGAGCTCTCCCGACCTCAACGCGTTTTTGCAAGCCATAGGCTAGTCTGCCGACAGGCGTATCCCGGATGTGTTCAATTTCTAAAAAATCAATGACATTTTCAACCTTTTCCCGATGCTCCACTTCTTCTCTCTGTGCCTTCCCCCAGTATAAACCTCCAGAAAGGACTCCCGTTTTCATACGGACATGTCTGCCAAGCATTAAATTATCCAAAACTGAAAGATGCGGAAACAATTCAATATTTTGAAAGGCCCTAGCGATTCCAAGGCTAGCGCGCTTATGAGGCTTAAATTGGGTAATTTCCTCTCCTTTAAAAAGGACTGATCCTTCCGATGGGCGATATAGGCCACTAATACAATTGAGCATACTTGTTTTTCCAGCCCCGTTTGGACCGATTAATGAGAAAATCTCACCCTTCTTCACTTCATAAGATACATGATCTAAGGCTACGACTCCCCCAAATCGTAAAGTAATATCCTTTATTTCTAAAATCCCCACCTAGCAATCTCCCCCTGTTTGTAACATAGTAGATTAAATATTCCAAATATTATTTATATTCTACGACAATTATCTATTTCCTTTTTTATTTGCTATGTTTAGTTGTTAAAGTTTATCGCATAATAACGGACAGTAGAACCTTAATTGATATAAGCTTCATTTTTTCCTTCTTAATACGAAAAAAAGAGTGCAACCAAAAGGATTACACTCTGTCGACATTTTTTAGTCATGCTTTTTGTTCTTCCCTTTTACAAAACGATAGGCAAGATAGGCTATATAAAGCGGAGTTGCGATATAAATTAAATATGGAAATTGGCCTTGTGTACCTTTTTTATAAATAATATACAAAATACAACCGAGGAACACCGTGACAATGGTCCCGTACTTTGGAAGAGGGATTTCTTTAAGACTAGGAATTCTAATTTTACTAACCATTAAAAAACACATACCTGTAAATACAACAGTTGTGATAATATGAGGGATTTTGTCCCCAAATAAAGTTAATAGGGCCAATATTCCTCCAGCAGCTGTAATCGGTACTCCGACAAAATAATTTAATGAAGTCTTGCTGGAGCTAATGTTAAATCTAGCTAATCGATAAGCTCCAAACAATGGAAATAACCCAGCAATGGCCATTCCTAAAATACCAAATTGAAAAAAATAAGTATAATATACTAAAAATGATGGCGCTACTCCAAATGTAACAATATCAGCCAGAGAATCAAGCTCTTTCCCTAATTGGCTATCAACGTTTAACATGCGGGCCAGTCTTCCGTCCATGCTATCTAGCATCATCCCGATTAAAATTAAAATAGCTGCGTTCTTAAATTGTCCGGTCGCAGCAAAACCGACTGATAAAAATCCGCAATATAAATTTCCAAGCGTGACCATATTGGGAATTGCCTTATAAATTTTCACAAGTCGTAATCTCTCCTAACGATATTTATCTATATCATATGTCATTACATTATTTTCACCCTATATTTTATGTACAATTTATGCCCTTGCTGCTTGCTAAAGAAGATTATAACACTTTTTTCCTCTGTTTAAGCAATCTTCTTATAAAAAAAGGATTATAAAAGCATCGGAATTTACACCGATGCTAAATAAAATAATATCAATATATCATGAATCTATTCTTTCAATAATTGTCGCATTCGCCATGCCATGCCCTTCGCACATTGTTTGGAGACCATATCTTCCTCCAGTGCGTTCAAGCTCATGCATCAATGAAACCATTAATCTTGCGCCGCTTGCACCAAGAGGATGACCGAGTGCTATTGCACCACCGTTTGGATTAAGTTTGGCAGGGTTCGCGCCCGTTTCCTTTAACCAAGCTAGCGGGACAGGTGCAAAGGCCTCATTTACTTCAAAAACATCAATTTCATCTATTGATAATCCTGCTTTCTTTAATGCTTTTTCAGTGGCTGGAATAGGTCCAGTTAACATTAAAGTTGGGTCTGAGCCGACAATCGTTCTAGTGAGTATGCGGAATCTTGGCTTCAACCCTAGTTCTTCGGCTTTTTCTCGGGACATAATTAATAATGCTGCCGCTCCATCACTAATCTGACTAGAGTTTCCTGCATGAATGACTCCATCTTCTTTAAACACAGTTTTTAAACCGCCAAGAGCTTCAACAGATGTGTCCGACCGCGGTCCGGCATCCTCTGAGACAGTAACAGTTTCGCCGTCTGGCAAATTGACTTGAACAGGAACAATCTCTTTTGAAAAATAGCAATTGGCTTGCGCCTTCAATGCTTTTTGATGACTTTCATATGAAAATTGGTCCAATTCCTCTCGAGTTAATCCGTATTTTTCAGCTATTCGTTCTGCTGATAAGCCCTGATGAATCATTTCATGCTGGTCCATCAGCTTGTCACTAAATGGAACCCCCTGATAGCTGGAACCAATTGGTACACGTGACATATTCTCAACCCCGCCAGCAATGACAACATCCATATCACCAGCAATTATCGCCTGGGCAGCAAAATGAACAGCCTGCTGGCTTGAACCACATTGACGATCAATGGTCGTGCCTGGGACCTCAATTGGAAAACCAGCAATGAGAGAGGCAACTCTTGCAATATCGCCACTTTGTTCTCCAATTTGAGACACACAGCCCAAGATAACATCATCAATAATCGCTGGATCTATTCCTGCTCTCTCTATTAATGCCTTTAATGCCTCAGCAGCAAGATCATCCGCTCTAAAATCATTAAAAAATCCATTTCTTCTGCCTACTGGTGTTCGAACGCCTTCCACAATAACCGCTTCCCGCATCCTTTCAACCCCCTATTGACTGATAAATCTAATTTCCATTCATTGTATTCAATCTCCTGCTTAGAAATAGACTTATTTAGCAGACTTTTCATTCTACATAGTTTTTATCGTACTCGATATTCCATCTTCATTTAAAAATAACCTAAATTTAATGCACATAAAGCTGATACCTTGGTACTACACTGATAAAGGAGCAAATAAAAAAAGTGTGGTTTGAAAAAACACAATCGTGCCCTTCATTATTAATTGATCATTTTAATTAGTGCCGTATTTATTTTTTAGTATTTCTTCTGCAATCAATTGATAGGAACGAATTCGGTCTTTAGGAGAGTATGTTATCGTCACAATCATGATTTCGTTCGCATTATATTGAGCTTGAAGCTCGCATAATTTCTGTTTCACTACTTGGGGATTACCGATTATCATGTTTTGTTTTATTTTATATAAAGTAGTTTTTTCTGTTTGATCTAGCTCGTATTGTTTTGCTTCTTGAATAGAGGGGATGCTAATGTGGCCTTCTCCTTTTTCTTTTTGCAATGACCATATTAGAGAACTTAAGACAATCTCTTCTGCTAGTTCATTCGTTTCTGCACATATAGCTGAAACAGTTAAAATCACTTTAGGGTGTTGGCCCACTTTTCTTGGTGTAAATGAATTAATGTATTCTTGAATAATAGATGGTCCGTCATTGTCGCTCATAAACTTTCCGAATGCATAGGGCAATCCTTTTTCTGCTGCAAATAATGCACTTTTTTTACTTGTACCTAGAATCCAAGGTTCTGGTGAAATTTCTGGCAATGGAGAGGCTGTGACTTTCGCGTATTTGTGATCTTCAGGAAAATTATCGTCTACAAAATGAAGTAGATCATTCACTGTATTTGACATGTTCCACACCTGCTGTAAAAAGTTATCAGATAATGCGTTGGCAGCTTCAGCTGATCCACCTGGGGCCCGTCCAATACCGATGTCAATTCGATTTGAAAATAATGTAGCTAACGTATTATAAACTTCTGCCACTTTATAAGGTTTATAATAGGGTAATAAAACAGCCCCAGAGCCGATCCGGATTCTATTAGTGTTCGCTCCAATGTAACTCAACAACACTTCTGGTGCTGAACAAGCTAATCCTGGTAAATCATGATGTTCAGCAATCCAGTAGCGAGAATATCCTAGTTTTTCTCCCGCTTGAGCTAATTTCATAGATTCATTTAATGCCTCTTTGGCTGTTTGATTTGAAGAAATTGGTGACTGATCCAAAATGCTTAATTTCATCACTCCACCCCTACTTTCTTAATCCTTCACTTCAAGCAATCTTAATGAATAGTTTCCAACTTGCCCTTTTTCATATAAATTTGTAATCGAAGTAGAATATTGCTGAATTGTCCCTCTAAATGCTAATTCCCTCTCAGGAATTACCACATCAAATGTCCCTTGATATAGCAACGTTGCTATATCATGATACTCTTCACTCGTCACTTCAAAAGAAACCAAAATTTCATATAAATCATTCACTTTTCCTTGTTTATAATCGTACACTTTTATCAAAGTATCATTTAATATTATTTCATTAACCATGAATTGTCCCTCTTATTTCCTTTTATTAAAAATATAGCATTTGGATAAAGGGGTAGCAAATATGCTGTTTGTTCATTATTAAAAGGGCTAGCGTGAAAAAAGGTCCGTGGAATATTATCCCCAACGGACCTTCATTGATATTTATGCTAATCCCTTTTCAAGCAAGATAGCCTTCAAATATTTTCGAATTCTATACAATTTCGTTTTTACTGTATTTTGGTTTAGCTTTAATAATTCAGCTATTTCTCTTTCCTTTAGTCCATAATTAATTTTAAGTAAAAACACGTTTTTTTGATCAGGAGAGAGGGAGTTAATCACAGAATGGATTTGCTCATTTAAGAAATTTAGTTCTACTTCCTGTTCAACATTTTGATTCATGATCACGTTCGTATTCTCAAGGTCTGTGTTTACTGCCAATCTTTCAGTCGTTTTTCTTTCTTTTCGGATCACGTCAATGGCTGTTCTCGTGGCAATGGATGACAGCCAGGCTCCCATTTTCTCTTTATCCTGAATGGTGTCCATTTTTTGATATGCTTTAAGTAAGGTTTCCTGAACCACATCCTCAGCCAAATAATGGTCTCTCGTAATACAGTAAGCTGCATGAAAAATCCGCTTATAATACAAATCACAAATTTCTTTCATATTAATAGAGCAAGTATCCATTTTCATCCCCTCCCTCACTTTCTATTCAAAATATTGCTTTACAAAATCCGGAACGTTATCACTGCTAAAGCTTTTTATATCGATATACCGATCATTATTATATTTAATAGCAACAACATATGGTCCATCAATATATCCCTTCGTATCCTTCAAAGTTGTTTCCAGCATTGTTTTATCTGTTACTTTAAGGATATTCCCTGAACTTTCCATCTGTTTGAATACTTCCTCATGGGAGTAGCCTCTATAGTCGATATCTAGTTCATCCTTCGGAGCAATGTAGGCAGTATCAATATCTGAAGCATTGATTCTCGCATTCTCCAATAACCCTTTTTCAGCAAGCCACTGTTCAAATTTCTTATATGAAACTCGCCATTCCATCATAACCGTTTTATCATTTCTCTGAAGAATTTCAATTACCGAATAGGCATCTCGATTATCCTGCATCTCTTCATACGTTGCCTGATTAATCTCATCTTTTAAGATGGAAATCGCTTCTTCCATTTCAGATGGGTCGACAATGATTGATCTTTTACTTACAGGACCATATGGCTGAATGGTTACCTTCTCGATCTGACCCTCTTTTACTTGAAAAATTTCATTCGTTACCCTTTTATATTCTGGCGATTCATAAATTAACTTATAAAATTGAGCATATTTATTTTTATCAATCTCGTAGTTTCTAACGATTCTCTTCCCATTTTTTAGCTCATAGACAAAAAAGGCAGATTCTCTTGAAGATGTGTTGTCACCCTTATTGGCTACAATTTCCTTATGAAGCCTTCTTAAAAGCTCGATATTATCTGTATCCTCTAGATAATAAGGTTCCGCTTCAGTATTATTAAAGTGGTAATAGCTGTTTCCAAAATGGACACGTTCAATTTCACTCGTATACGGAATATTTTTCTCATATTGAGTGAAATCCAACTGAAATAGCACGAAAAGCACCGCCATGGCACAAACATATATGAGAAACCCTCGAATATGAATGATTATCCTCCAAGATTTTTGTAGTACCATCTCAGCTATAAAATACCCTAGAATAGAGCCAAACAAATAACCTGCAATAAGCCAAAAGGCGCCGCCACCCATTTTCCCGAAGTACATTCCGCCTAATAACATAGAGCAAAATGTTGCTCCATATTTAAAGATTGGCTTCATAAATGGAAAAATGAGAGCCTGTGAAACTGCCTCAAGCCTTCTTTGCTTATAAACCCATAAGGATAACCCATAAAGTATAAAGATCAGCAAAATATAGATGATGATTTCTCCCCATCCAATCGGTCGTCTGCTGATTAAGCTCAAAGCGACTAAAGGGGAAAAGGACTCAATTTTATTTTCCATGAAATATTGTTCAGGAAAGCCGTATAAGTAAAACGGCAAATTAAAGCCAAATAGTATTATCAAGCCAATTGGCAGAAGCAGAAGAATATAGGTTAACCCGCCTTGGACAACAGATAATCCTGTTATCATCGCGACAAAAACGGATACCATGTAAATAACTAAATTAAACATAATCGTGATGCCTAGCCATTGAAATACATCGCTAATCGTTAAAAATTCATGCAAATTTAAAGGACCATAAATAATCAAAATTATTAGAGCGTTTAGAATAACTGGTGTTATTAAAATGACTGCTCCAAAAAGAGTAAACACGTGATATATTCGCTCTCTTTTAATTGGCAAACTATGCATAAAATCGCTAAAGTGCTTTACCTGCAAAAAGCGAAATAAGAATATGGCCAGCAGAACAGGAAGTGCTATAGATAAAATACTTTGAATCTCAGCATTATACTCGAATAGATTCTTTGCCCTTTGAAAATACAGATGCTCCTCCTCAAACTTAGATTCTGTCATTAAAATTTCTAATGGAACAGCGATAAACAACCCTAGAAAATATACGATCGCTACCCATCCAACACTTCTCAAGATGGTTTTCCACATCTCTTTGCTAACCAAGGATATTTTGGACTGCATATCCAACATCCCCCATTTCATAAATAAAAATTTCTTCTAATGTTAGTGGCAGGATATCAAATATGATAGGGCTATACTTTTTTATTCTGGCTGATATCTCTTCTTCTTTTCCATTCACAATAAATAATTGGACACTTCCGCGTTTTTCCTTATGAAGGATTTTGACTTGGTCAAAGATTCCTGGTGGAGTCGGCCCATTAAAGGCAACCTGAATTTTGTGAGTGTCTGATTTTAGATCATCCAATTCTTTTTCAATCATTAACTTTCCTTTATGCATAATGCCAATGAAATCACATAAATCTTCAACCTCTCTTAAATTATGAGAGGAAATTAACACAGTCATTTCACGTTCAGCTACATCATCGATTATTAAGCCTTTTACTTTTTTTCGCATGACCGGATCCAGTCCATCCATTGGCTCATCGAGAAGAAGTACATCGGGTTTCGTTGATAGCCCGAGGATAAATGCAGCCTGTCTTTGAATCCCCTTTGAAAATTTATGAACCTTTTTATGTAAATCCATATTAAATGCTTTGACTAATTCTTCAAAACGATTCTGATCCCAAGCTGGATATATATTTTGATAGAATTGCGCCATTTGCTTCACTGTGTATTGAGGCAGAAAATAAGGAATATCCTGGATAAAGAAAATTCTTTGCTTCATGTTAGGGTTCTCATAAACTGGCATTTCATCAATGGTGATTACCCCATCATCTTGAACATAGATTCCTGTTATTAGCTTGAGAAGTGTCGTCTTTCCTGCTCCATTAGAACCAAGTAATCCATATATAGATCCTTTGTTCACTGTTATATTCATATTCTCTATAGCTTCTAAGTCTTCAAATGCCTTGCGGACATTTCTAATTTTGATCATCTTCTATCCCTCCCCCGACTATAGCTTCAACCTCATGAATGATTTTGTATAAATCATCTACCGATATGCCTAAGTACATAGCTTCTGAAAGCAGCTTTACTAGCTCTGATTTCACCTTACTAAGCTTTTCGGCATTAGGCGAGGGACTAGCCGGACTAACAAAACTGCCTTTTCCTTTAATGGAATAAATATATCCTTGAACCTCAAGCTCTCGATAAGCTTTCTGGATCGTATTTGGATTTATGGTCAGCTGCTGGGCTAGCGTTCTCACTGAAGGTAGCTGTTCATCTGTTTTTAATATTTCTGTTATTATCAGCTCTTTAAGCCGCTCAACCAATTGCTCATATATTGGTTTACGGCTCCTCACATCCAGCTCAAACATTGTGCGCCCCTCCAATCTGATCTAAGTGTACTATGATACATAGTACAGTTGATACAGTTAGAATTATATTATAAAAATATGGAATTGGGAATAGGTATTTGGAAATTTTTTTAAATAAAAAAAGGAAAAGTGATCGATCCACTTTTCCTTTTTCCTTACATATTTATTCAATTATTTATTCAATGCTTTAATTTTCACAGCGCATGCTTTATATTCTGCCGTTCCTGAGATTGGATCAAATTCATTAATTGTCAAGACGTTTGTTGGAACGTCCTCAAAATGGAAGCTCATAAAAATTAAGCCAGGAGCAACTTGGTCAGTTACCTTTGCTTTCACTTGGACGCTTCCTCTTCTTGAGCTCACTTCAACTAAATCTCCAGTATCAATTCCTAATTTCACGGCATCTTCCGGATGAATATCCGCTGACTCCTCAGCCTGCTTTATTTTCACACCACTTGCATAAAGATTTGTTTGGGTATGAGTATTATAAGATTCATAGCGTCTGCCGGTAGTGAGTGTAAACGGATATTCCTCATCTGGCATCTCAATTGGACCAGTATACTTAACCGCATTAAATGGTGATAATCGTAGATTGCTTTCATTTTCATCAAAGAATCTTTGATGGAGAATAAAGGTTCCTGGATGAGATTCATCCGGGCAAGGATAATGGAGACTGTATTCCTTCTCCAATCTAGAATATGGCATACCGCCATACATTTCCCAGGCTAAAGAGCGAACTTCCTCCCATATTTCTTCACTACTGTTATAGTGCATTGGGTAGCCCAGCCTTTTTGCGATTTCACAAAGGATTTCCCAATCGTCCCTCGTATCAGGATGAGCATCAACGGCTTTTCGAACTCGCTGAATTCTACGGTCAGTATTTGTATACGTACCCTCTACCTCACCCCATGATCTTGCCGGAAGAACGACATCTGCCAGCTTAGCAGTTCCAGTTAAAAATATATCCTGGACTACTAAAAGATCCAGTCCTTTTAATAATTTTTCAGTATGTTGCCTATGAACATCCGCGACTAATGGATTTTCACCAATGCAGTATAGCGCTTTTACAGAACCGTCTTCCATTCGTTCAAATGCGCGCGTTTGTGTATTACCTGGCTCTGGATTTATTTTTACATTCCAAGCCTTTTCGAAACGATGGCGATACTCTTCATTAGATAAGCTGACAGCACCTGGCATCTGGGTTGGCAAGCATCCCATATCTCCGGCCCCTTGGACATTATTTTGTCCGCGTAAAGGCATGATGCCACAGCCTTCTCTGCCGATATGTCCTGTCAATAAAGCAAGATTGGCGATATCAAATACGTTATTAACACCACAATGATGCTCTGTAATTCCTAAAGTATAAGCAATCATGGCTTTATCTGCCTTTGCATATTCTCTTGCTGTTTCAACAATATCCTCAGCAGGTACTCCTGTAATCGCTGCTGCGTAATCAGGGGTATACATTTTTACGTGTTCCTTTAAAGTGTCAAAATCAACAGTAAATTTATCAATGAATGCCGGATTATATAGGTTTTCTTCAATAATGACGTGGATCATAGCATTCATTAGGGCGATATCAGAGCCCACATTAATTTGTAAATGGCGATGTGAAACCTTCACCATATCTATTTTTCTTGGATCAATCACAATGATCTTTAATCCAGATTTCACCGCTTTTTTCATGCGGTTTGCAATAATCGGATGGGCCTCGGTCGTATTTGAGCCCATTAACAGTAAAACTTCTGCACGATCAAAATCTTCCAATGTGTTTGTTGGAGATCCATTTCCAAATACAGTTGCCAGACCGGCAACGCTAGGGGCGTGTCAGGTTCGGTTGCAGCCGTCAATATTGTTGCTGCCGATCACTGCTCTCATAAATTTTTGTGTTACATAGTTTACTTCATTTGTACTTCTAGCCGTAGCAAACATCGTAATGGATTCAGGACCAAATTGATCTTTGATTCCCTTAAGTTTGTCAGCAATAAAGGTATAGGCCTCTTCCCATGTCGTTTCCACAAGCTCACCGGCCTTACGGATAAGCGGTGTTGTTAAACGCCTATTCGAATGAACGTATTCATAGGCAAAAGAACCCTTTACACATGTCTGTCCTTTGTTAACGGGCGCATCTTTGTCCCCGCGAATTTTGACAATTTTATTATTGTCAACTTCCACAACAAGGCCACAGCCCGTTCCACAATATCCACAAACTGTTTTAACTTTTGCAGCTTCTCCCATATTCATCCTCCCATTTGTGAAATTTATAAGAGTCTCTTTTTACAAAAATGATCAAAAAATGCTTAAGAGAACTCTTAACAAGTAGCAGCTAGTCTCCCCAGATAGCAGTATTTTATTTAATTTCAAATAGATTGAAATATAAAAATACATATCTATTATACTATATTTTTCCTTTAGTAAATAGGTGAAACCGTCTAGAAGAGTATCGCTTTATTCATTTATATGCTAAGAGCCAGCGAAATCTCCCTGGCTATTTTTTTTCATCAGTTTTTAATTGAAGTGTCTTGTAGTAGTAGTAAGTTTGCCCGCCTATTATTCGTAGCAATGATGTAAACAGCAGCGACTGCGATGATAACTGCGATGAATGAGCCAATGTTGAGGATGCCTTTTTGAGAGTACCAAACAATTGAATATCCCACTGAACCCGCTAACAAGGCATAATAAGCGAATGGGAATAAGGTTTTTCGAATGACCACTCCTTCTTTTCCGTATAGTCCAACTACTGCAGATGCAGCTACAACGTTATGAACACAAATCATATTTCCTGCAGCACCGCCAACGGCCTGAAGTGCTACTACCCAAGTTGAATCTACACCAATTTGTAACCCTACATCATATTGAAATAATGCAAACATCATATTACTAACTGTATTACTACCAGCGATGAATGCCCCTAATCCTCCAATAAAGGTTGCAAAAATTGGCCAAAATTCCCCTGCAAGTGCGGCAACTCCATTTGCCAGTTCAATTGGCATTCTATCAAACCCTGCAGCTCCTCCTCCAGAATTCAAGAACACTTGAACCATTGGCACGGTAAAGATTAAGGCTGTTGATGCAGCAACAGTCGTTTTCGCTGATTGTGACCAAGCCTTCTTGTAAGCGTTTCCACCCATACCGTGAATGAAAAATGTCATGGCTGATACGACAATAAAGATTGTCCCAGGCGAAAACAAAATATCAAAACTAGACGTTATACCAGAACCGAAAATGTTTTCAAATTTTATGACAACCGATTTAAGCCATGTTCCAACCGGAAGAGTTTTTAATCTTGTTAATACAAGAAATAATCCTACTAAAATATATGGCGACCATGCCCTAACCATACTCATTTTTCCATTTTTATGATCTTGGATCTTGATTTCCAACTTTCCAGACCATTCAGGATCCCATTTTGACTTCTCTTCAAAATCCCATTCTTCTCCTTTTGGAGGCATAAGGAACCCTTTTTTTGCAGCAAAGACTACAATCGCAAGACCAACTAATCCCCCAACCATGGATGGGAACTCAGGTCCAAGAGTATTGGCAACGATTACATAGGGAATCGTCATGGCAAAGGCTGCAAATATAGCAAACTTCCAAACCTTAATTCCTTCAGAAAACGATTTGTTTTTCCCAAAGAACCTAGTCATTAATGCCACTACAAAAAGCGGCACTAAAGTTCCAGCAATCATATGTAAGATAGCTACCTTCCCGCCGATTGCTGTCACAAATCCAATCATATTATCTGTAATCGTTGGGTCAGCTGATAAACCGGTACTAGCTCCTACAAGCAATGGTGTACCAACGGCGCCGAATGAAACCGGTGTGCTTTGGATAACCATTCCTGCAACAACTGCAGCCATGGCGGGAAATCCTAAGCCAACCATCAGCGGAACTGCAACGGCTGCTGGTGTACCAAAGCCCGATGCTCCCTCAATAAAGGATCCGAACAGCCATGCAACAATGATAACCTGAATTCTCCTATCAGTCGAAATATCAGTAAAGCCTTGACGGATTGTGCTGAGCCCTCCGCTCTCCTGCAGTGTATTTAACAGCAAGATAGCACCAAAAATAATGTACAGTAAGGTGATTGCCACGACTAATCCATTTATGGATGCTGCTGCAACGTTAGCTCCTGGCACCTTCCAAACGAATAGCGCCAATCCTACTGCGATCACATAGGAAATTGGCATAGCTTTACTAGCTGGCCATCTAAGGCCAACTAAGAAAACTCCTACTGCAATGATTGGCATGAGAGAAAGCAAAGAAAGCATTCCCGTACTCATAAGACATTTTCCTCCTTTTGTTTCATAATGACAAACTTATTATAGCTGGTGTTGCTTATGACGAAACGTTGTTTTCTAAATATCTCAGCCTAAATAACATTATACAGGTATTCGCAAGAATATCAACAATATTCGGAAAATTGTAAAATATGCGCATTGTTTTTCGACAAAAAAATACTGTAAACACTATTATTCCTAGTATTTACAGCATTTATCTATTTTTCATAATATCCGAGCCTTGCTGATATTTGCTTGCCTATATGGATCATACGTGATTGAAGAGCTTCTAGCCGGTTCTTAGTCATTCTCATCGTTGGTCCAGAAACACTGACAGCTGCAATGACTTTACCTAAATGATCAAATATGGGCACAGCCATACATGTAATCCCATATTCATTTTCCTCTAAATCTAACGCAAATCCATTCTTTCTAACTTCAATGAGTTCTTGAAGAAATTGATCTATGTCCGTTATTGTCTTATCCGTATGAACTGGAAGCCCTTTTCGCTCAAGAATATCAGTTGCCACAGCCAGAGGTAAATGTGCAAGTATAGCTTTCCCTACCGAGGTACAGTGCATTGGAGCTCTTTTTCCAACCTTCGAATGCATTCTAAGTGCTTCATTCCCGTCTAATTTTTCAATGTAAACGACTTCCCCTTGATCATAGACAACTAGGTGAATGACTTCATTCGTCACCATTTCTAATTCTTTCAAAAATGGCTTAGCTTCTTCTCTTAAATCAATAGACTCCAGAAGTTTTGAGCTTATATCCAAAAATTTATATCCAAGCTTATATCTTCCTGTTTCCTCATCCTGCTCGACATAGCCATATTGAACGAGTGTTGAAAGTATTCGATAAACAGAGCTTTTATTAATATCCATTTGGTTTGCAATTTCCGTAACACCTAGTCCCCCTTTTTTCATGCTGACGAACATAATAATATCAAGAGCCCGACTTACTGATTTAACCATATTCTCTCTTTCCAACATTTCCTCTCCTCAAATGAACACTTTTTATTTAATTATATCGAAAATTAAAATTGCATGGCACTCAAATTGAAATGCCATGCTTAAAAGTCTTATTGTTTAATAGCAAACTTCGCCTTTGCCTCTAAGCGACGTTGGTGCAAAATTGGCTCTGTATAGCCATTTGGCTGGTCATAACCTTTAAAAATAAGATCGCGCGCAGCTTGAAAGGCGATAGAACTATCAAAGTCTTCTGCCATTGGTTGATAGTCAAGATCACCTGCATTTTGCTCATCGACCACCTTAGCCATTCGCTGTAATGTCTCTTCAACTTGTTCCTTTGTACAAATTCCATGATGGAGCCAATTTGCAACATGCTGACTTGAAATCCTTAGTGTAGCGCGGTCTTCCATTAAACCTACATTATTAATATCGGGTACTTTGGAACAGCCAATGCCCTGCTCTACCCAGCGAACAACATATCCAAGAATCCCCTGTGCGTTATTATCAAGTTCCTGCTGTATTTCTTCTGCTCCCCATTGCGGGTTTTCAGCTACTGGTACTTGTAATATTTCATTCTTCAAGTCTGCTAATTCATTTAATAGGTGACTTTGAACCTCTTTTACATGAACTTCATGATAATGAAGCGCGTGTAATGTTGCTGCTGTTGGGGAAGGAACCCATGCGGTATTAGCACCTGCTTTTACATGGGCAATTTTTTGCTTTAGCATCTCTGCCATCATATCAGGCATTGCCCACATCCCTTTACCAACCTGGGCGCGATTATGGAAGCCTGACGCCAGACCATTATTGACATTAGACCTTTCATAGGCATGCAGCCACTCTGTCCCCTTCATGTCATTCTTCCGAATCATAGGGCCAGCTTCCATGGAAGTATGAATCTCATCCCCAGTGCGGTCTAGGAATCCCGTGTTTATAAAAGCGATCCGTTCCTTCACTTCGCGGATACATGCTTTTAAATTCAATGATGTTCTTCTTTCTTCATCCATTAAACCAATTTTTAATGTATTCCGTCTGAGGCCAATCAAATCCTCAACACGATTGAACAGCTCATTAGCAAAAGCAGCTTCCATAGATCCGTGCATTTTCGGTTTAACGATATAAACGGATCCTTTTGTAGAATTTGTAAGAGCAGTGTTCCCTAATAATGAATGTTTCGCTATTAAACTCGTTACAATTGCATCTAAAATACCTTCTTGAATTTCTTCCCCGTTCTTATCCAACACGGCATTTATAGACATTAAATGACCAACATTCCGGACAAACATTAAAGAACGTCCAGGAAGAGTAAAGGAATGCCCGCTTGGTGATGTATAGCTCCGATCTGCATTCATCGTCCTTGTTACGGTTTTACCGCTCTTGTCAAAGCTTGCCGTTAGATCTCCCCTCATTAAACCAAGCCAATTTCGATAAACGAGGACTTTATCTTCCGCATCAACTGCTGCAACTGAATCTTCACAATCCATAATTGTGGAAAGCGCAGATTCAAGAAGGATATCCTTTACACCAGCTTGATCTGTTTTTCCAATCGGATGGGTCCGATCTATTTGAATTTCAAAATGCAACCCATTATTTTTAAGCAATATTGTCGATGGATTCTCTGAATCACCTTGATATCCTGCGAATTTTTCCTCATTCTTTAATCCAATTTCCTGACCATTACTTTGGACAGCCATTAATTTACCGGCAATTACCTTGTACTGAATGATGTCATGATGGGACCCTTCCTCTAATGGTACAGACTGGTCTAAAAAGTTTTTTGCAAATGTAATAACCTTTCCTCCGCGAACCGCATTATAACCATCCGTTCTAGCTGCGCCGTCCTCTTCACTTATCACGTCTGTTCCATAAAGGGCATCGTACAGGCTTCCCCAACGAGCATTTGCTGCATTTAAGGCGTATCGGGCATTATTAACAGGAACAACTAGCTGAGGACCTGCCTGAATTGCAACCTCATCATCGACATTTTCAGTCAGGATACTAAAATCCCCTCCCGCTTCTTCAAGATAGCCAATTTCCTCTAAGAAGGCTCTATAGCTAGTAAAGTAATACTTTTGATTTTCCCGATGCCATGTATGGATTTTTCTTTGAAGCTCATCCCGAATGGCAAGTAATTCTTTGTTCTTCGGAGTTAATTCATCAACAATTTCCTCAAACCCAATCCAGAATTGCTCTTGATCCACTTCACTTCCTGGAAGAACTTCATTATTAATAAACGCCAAAAGCTCACTAGCTACCTGCATTTTTCCAACTTGTTTATAAGCTGTCATCCTATTTCCTCCTTATCAATTCGTTCTCCCAATTTATCATTTCTCTCTGTTTGTTATTACGCAACAGCGTTTCATTCTATCGATAAAAAAAGAATAGCATAATCAACTCCTTATTGCAATAATATTCAGAAAATATTTAATTTATTATGCATTTAAGGCTGCTTCTTTCATCTCCTTCTTAATTTCAACACAACGGCCAGGCGTTGGAAAAAGCTTACCGGCATTTAACAGGTTTTGTGGATTGAAAACTTCTCGTATATTTGTCTGTGCGAAAATTTCATCGTCATTAAAAACAAAACGCATTTCTTCACGTTTTTCGATTCCTACTCCATGCTCCCCTGTAATCGTTCCTCCGACATCTGCACACACCTTAAGACATTCACTGCCAGCCTGCAATGCTTTTTCAATTTCACCAGGCTTTCTTGCATCAAAAAGAACAAGCGGATGAAGATTGCCATCTCCTGCATGGAAAATGTTCGCAATTCGCAGACCAGACTCTTCACTGATTTCATTAATTTTTTGCAGTACTTCTGGTAGCTTGCTGCGGGGAATTACACCATCCTGTACTAAATAATCTGGTGAAATCGCCCCCATTGCTCCAAACCCTGTTTTCCGATTCGCCCACCAGCGTTCTCTTTCCTTTTCATCCTTAGCTGCCCTTACTTCACGAACATTGCACTTCCTGCATACGTCAAGGATCTGATTGATTTGTTCATCAATCCCGGCAGCAATCCCGTCTACCTCAATGAGTAAAACCGCTTCAATATTCTTCGGGTGTCCCACTGGAAAAGCAGCAGCTTCTACCCCTTCGATAGCAACTTTATCCATCATTTCTAAAGCTGCAGGCACAATCCCGGCCGAAATTATTTCTGAAACAGCCCTGCTTCCATCCTCTACTTTGTCAAAATAAGCTAACACTGTTTGCTTGCCTTCAGGATTCTTTAATATGCGCACCGTTATTTTTGTAACAATTCCTAAAGTACCTTCGGATCCGGTTAATAGACCAAGCAAGTCATAGCCTGGCTCATCCAAAATACCGTTATTTCCGATTTCAATTATTTCTCCATTTGGCAATACGACCTCAAGTCCTAAAATATGATTGGTCGTGACACCATATTTTAAGCAGTGAGCTCCTCCTGCATTTTCAGCGACATTTCCACCTATTGTACAGCAATATTGACTAGAAGGGTCTGGAGCATAATAATAACCTTTATCCGATATCGAATTTGTAAGTTTCAGGTTGACAAACCCTGGTTCTACTACAGCCCTTCTGTTTTCTAAATCAACACTAATTAACCGCTTCATCCGAACAAGACTAATAATCACTTCTCCGTTAATCGGAATAGCACCCCCACTTAATCCAGTGCCTGCTCCACGCGCAAGAAAGGGGAGATTATTTTTCGTACAATATTTAACAAGCTTCGCCACTTCCTCGGTATCCTTAGGAAAAACAACAGCCTTTGGCAAATGCTTATGAAGAGTGAATCCATCACAATCATATGAAATTAAATCTTCCTTATGGTAAAGGATGGAACGTGCTCCACCAACAATTTCGGCTAATTGCTGAATGTGTCTATCATTCGTTTTAATTTTTGTCTTCATCGTTCACAACCTCCTTCTCATTTTGATAGGCCCAATCTAAAAGCTGGACAGTATGAACGATTTTCTGATTTCTGCCATATTTCTGCACACCAACTGCCATCTGAAGCATGCAGCCGGGATTCCCCATGGAAATCATTTCGACATCATCAGGTATATTTTCCATTTTACTTTCTAAAACAGAATCTGCCATTTCAGGATTCGTAATATTATAAATTCCCGCACTTCCACAGCACCGGTCCGCATTAGGCATATGGACCATTTCCACACCAGGAATATCTAATAATATTTCCCTCGGCTCCTCTCGAACACCCTGTCCGTGTGCAAGATGACAGGCATCATGATAGGTGATCTTTGTCTTCACTTCAGCTTTTGGCTTCTCATATCCGGTGTCGTGAAGATGCTTTGAAATATCAACAACCTTTTTGGAAAATTCCTCTGCTTTCTTATGCCACTCCGGCTCCTCACGGAATAATTCAGTATACTCCTGCATCATACATCCGCATCCAGCCGCATTCACAATTACTTTCTCAGCGTCTTTAAATGCCTCAATATTTTGCTTGGCCAACTGCCTTCCCATATCCCGGTCACCGGCATGTACATGTAGAGCTCCACAGCATGTTTGGTTTGCTGGAATCCTTACATCATTGCCATTTCTCGTCAGAACATTAATGGTGGATTCATTAATATCACTAAACATGACATCCATAATACAGCCTGTTAGCATGGCTACTTCCCTTTTCGTTTCACCTTTAGCTTTAATAACCGTTTGATTTTTATACTTTTTACGCACAGATTTATTCACTTCCGGCATGATGGCTTCCATTTGAACTAAATGCTCCGGCATGATATTAATGAGCTTTGTTTTTCTAACTACTTTTTGAATTCCGCTTTTTTGGTAAAATTTGAGCACGCCGCCTAAAGTATTTAAGCGACTATGATGCGGAAAAATGCCATGCAGAAAGAATTTACTTACAGTCCCTTTCCATCCTTTAAGGGGAATTGCCTGGCGGATCTGCCCTCGTGCTTCCTCAATCAGACCGCCAACATCTACATCAGCTGGACAGGCAGTTGTGCAAGCCCGACAATCTAAACAGGCAAATACCGGGTCCATAAATTGCTCATTCACTTCCAGTTTTCCTTCAGCTACTGCTTTAATTAAATACACTCGACCACGGGGAGAATGCTGTTCCTGACCGGTATGCTCATAAGTCGGACACGATTCAAGGCACATTCCACAGTGAACACAGTCTGCCCATTTATTTTCATCAGGCGGGTCCTTCCATAAATAATTGCCTAAGCCAGTAGTACAAGGGGGCGCTTGTTTCAATTCTGTTTCTGTCATACTCATTTCATATCCCTCCTACAAAACGATTCGGGTTTAGAATCCGATTCGGGTCAACCTTCTTCTTTATCCCTTCAAGCAAGGAAAAATAAGATGGCTTTTCCCCCCAAATATTTATTTCCTTACGGATAGAAAATGGCAGATGCTTCACAATCGCATAGCCGCCTATAGACTCAACAGTTTTCCTCAAGTCGTGAATGGAGTCGACAACATCTTCTTTGGAGCCATTTATCTTCACTTGACAAAGACCATGACCAAGTCCGCCGTGTGCTTCAACGGCTACATTTTTTATATCCTGTAGTGTCACTGCCTCCTTCATTACCTTAATTACATTAAGATTTACAACTCCTATCTTTAGTACAGCAATCGTTTCATTCCCGGAATCTTGCTCATTTAGACGCAGTTCGTAAAATTTTTTCCAGAAATTCTGTGCTTCACTTTGGTGAAGAATGGTGAGCATGGAATGTGGAGGTGCTAAAGATTTAATCATCTCCTCCTGATATTGAACAGATGTTTCCACATCCTCAAAGCTAATTGCTATTGTAAAACTCTTTTTATTATTTAGTCTTTCGGAGAGGGACGGGGTTAATAATTCAATACAGACTGGCTCAAGAACTGAGTCCAGCACTTTAATCGCAAACTCCTTTATGCTTTCCTCATTTCCTTCTGGAAAGCTAACTAAAACAAGTGATTCGTATTTTGGGAGCGGTCTTAGCTTGAAGGTCACTTCTGAAATGACGCCAAGGGTCCCCATTGAACCAATAAATAGCTTGTTCATGTCATAGCCTGCTACATTTTTAACGACTTTGCCGCCAGACCGAATAATTGTCCCGTCTGGATAAATGGTTCTAAGTCCAATGACAGAATCCCTTGCTGAGCCATATTTCAGTCTTTTAGGTCCGCTATCATTTGCTGCAATAATTCCGCCTATTGTAGCCTCAGCTGGAGAAAATGGATCAAGTGGAATTTTCTGATTCGCCTTTGCCAAATAATCCTGCAGCTCCTGGAAAGTTGTCCCAGATTTAACCGTTATCGTCATGTCCCCGACTGTATGCTCCACAACCCCTTTATATTTTGCTAAAGAGAGCAAGACATCACTCGTTTCGTTATGGCCTCCAAACCCCCTTTTTGTACCATTGCCCATAACCGATATCGTTAATTTTTTTTCATTGGCGTGCTTTAAGACAGCAGCAATATCCTCTTCCGTATATGGATAAATGGTTGCCAAGCCGCCATTACCTAAGTAATTATTATGACTGTTTGCTATCGATAATTGCTCTTCTGACAAAACTGACCTTAAATCTTCTAATAAAACAACAGTATTCATAACCAGCTCCCCTTATTGTTTTGTAATAAGAAACATCGTTTTCATTTAATGTAAAAGCCGTTACTAAATTATGTATTCTATTATCATTAAAACATTCTATCTAATTAAATTCAATAAATATTTGGAATTAATCGAATTATCAAAATGTGAACCTTATTAAAAAACCTGACTGCTTTAATCATGCAGTCAGGTTTTATTATTATAAAATTCGAATTACGCGACCATTAAATTTGCTCTTCCAATAGCCGCTGCTCATATTGGCAATAGCTACTCCTGTAGAGCTTTGAGAGCCAATAAATTTACCGCCGCCAACATAAATTCCTACATGCCCATCTTTCTTATAAGTATCAAAGAACACGAGATCCCCAGGTCTCATCTGACTAGAGGAAACTTGCTTGCCCACACTCTTTAATGACTCTGTATATGCCGGTAATTTAACGCCTACTTGAGAATAAGCCCATGAAACGAAACCAGAACAATCAAATCTCCCGTTAGCAATATCAGAAGCAGATCTACCGCCGCCAAAAACATAAACAGAGTTCCCTAAATACTTATATCCAGCTTTGATTACCGTATTGACATCACCTTTAGCAACAGGGGCTTCATTCTTAGCAGCAGGGGCTTCTTTGACTGGAGCACTTGGTGCTACATTTGCTGAAGCTTCCTTCGCATCATCGTTTGATCCGCTTGCTAAGTTTAAATTATATTGTGGAGCTTTCGGTTTTGCAGTTGTGTACTTGCTAGCTTCCAGTTTAGCCTGAATTTCTGCTTGTTTTGAAGCAAGCACACTATCTTGAATTTTTAAGTTAGCTTGAATAGCAGCAACTTCATTTTCTTTTGCTTGCAATTCTTTTTCTAATTGTGCATTTTGCTGCTTTTGTTCTTCCATTTGAGCCTGCATTCCTTCAAGCTCTACTTTCATATTTTGCAAATCAGAAAGTTTTTTCTCAACAGCTGATTTCTTTTCTTCTACAGCTTTCTTATCCGCATCATGTTGAGCAATAATATCTTGGTCTGCCTGAACGATCTTTGTTACCGCTCCTACTCTTTCAATGAAGTCACCAAAGCTAGTAGAACCAAGCAAAACTTCAACATATCCGATTTTACTATTGCCGTTTTCTTGATAGGAAACAGCACGCTCCTTTAAAATATTATTTCTTTTATCAATTCTTTCTTGGATTTCAGCTATTTCTGTTTTTAATTGTTCTACTTGTTCCTTCGTACTAATAATATCTTTTTCTGTTTTATTTATTAAATTATTATTATCTGTAATGGCTTGAATGACCCTTTTAATTTGTGCATTTAAGATAGCACGTTCTTCGAGAACAGCCGTTAATTCCTGTTCTGCCTTTGAAAGACTCGATTGAACATCAGATCTCTGTTTTTGAATTTCTGCTTTTTGACTATTTAAGGATGCTGCATCAACTGAAGGAATGGCAATAGCGCCAAGCCCAAGCATAAGTGTCGTATTTAATACTACAAGTTTCTTTTTCATCTATGTCCTGCCCCCAATTGTTAGTAGCTCTCGTTGCCCTTGGCATATGTATCTAGAAATGCGGAAGCGCCTGGCCCACCCCCGACAAGCACAAGACGAGCCTCTCGGAAAGGTGATCTTTCCTTTCTGAGAGGATTGGCTTGTGACCTCGAGGCCGACAAAAACGCGACGTCCTGTCGCATTGTCGACACTAGTACGTCCTGTACGTCGAGGGTAGGCGCTGTAGCTAGACATTTCTCAAATTCTAAAAAGTAATATTATTTACTATGTTCTATTATCAGCAAGTTATTTAACTATTTATAGATTGAATTATAACATGCTAATTTAACAGGACTATTTTAGTTATATTACAAAAATATTTCAATCAGCCCCATCCGTCGCCCAACTAAGGAAATCATTGGTAAAATATTATTAGAATATATG